>NZ_JBFRQW010000019.1:55493-113475 GCF_041472735.1 Vibrio sp. 10N.261.46.E11 | reverse complement strand
AACTGTAATGTGGTTGCGGGAGCCGGATTTGAACCGACGACCTTCGGGTTATGAGCCCGACGAGCTACCAAACTGCTCCATCCCGCGTCCGGATGCATTGTTTAAGTCAATGAGTCTTTGTCTCTAAGAGACCCTCTAGGAATTTATTTCCTAAAAGTATAAAGCTGGAGCGATACATCGGGTTCGAACCGATGACCTCAACCTTGGCAAGGTTGCGCTCTACCAACTGAGCTAGTATCGCATTAGTTAGTCGCTGCTCTTACTGCCTTGGGCAACAGATAGCGCTTAACTGTAATGTGGTTGCGGGAGCCGGATTTGAACCGACGACCTTCGGGTTATGAGCCCGACGAGCTACCAAACTGCTCCATCCCGCGTCCGGATGCATTGTTTAAGTCAATGAGTCTTTGTCTCTAAGAGACTAATTTGGAGCGATACATCGGGTTCGAACCGATGACCTCAACCTTGGCAAGGTTGCGCTCTACCAACTGAGCTAGTATCGCATTATAAAAGGTCTTTCACCTTTCGATTACCGCTTTCGCCATAACCTACAAATTGGAGCGATACATCGGGTTCGAACCGATGACCTCAACCTTGGCAAGGTTGCGCTCTACCAACTGAGCTAGTATCGCAAACTGAAAACGTCTTTCGCCGTTCAGGGCTGCGAATTATAAGAGCATTTTTTTGTGATGCAAGTCCTTAATGCAAAAATCAGCAAGTTTTTACTCAACTGCTGTAAAAGCACACATATTTGCAAAAAAAATAGCTCTTATGTCCCTGAAAAGTTAGATAAACGTGAACATTTGATCTGATTAGATGTTAATAATTGTTTTTCGATAGTACTGCAGCTCAGCAATAGACTCTCGAATATCGTCTAATGCAAGGTGGCTTCCCGACTTAGAAAAACCATCTAACACTTCAGGTTTCCAACGGCGAGTCAGCTCTTTCAGGGTGCTAACATCAACATAGCGGTAATGGAAGTACTCTTCCAGCTCTGGCATATGCTTGTATAAGAATCGGCGATCTTGACCAATGCTGTTGCCACAAATTGGTGACTTACCTTTTGGTACCCATTTTTCCAGAAACTCAATAGTTTGTTGAATGGCATCTTGCTCTGAAACTGTACTGTCTTGAATTCGTTTCACTAGGCCACTACCGGTGTGAGTCGTTGTGCACCACTCGTCCATCTTGTCCAATTCACTCTGAGGTTGGTGAATAGCCAAAACAGGTCCTTCAGCCAGGATATTAAGCTCACTATCGGTAACGATAGTCGCAATTTCAATGATTTTATGAGTTTCAGGATCAAGTCCTGTCATCTCGAGATCAACCCAAATAAGGTTCTGATCGCTAAAGGACATAAGGCGTCGCCTATTTGTTTATGTATAAAAGAGGTACTATACCCAAATAACTATACTCAAACTAGCTTTAGAGCCATCGAAATCATATGGCAGTAGCAACATCCTGTTTGAGTTCCCAATCATCAAGTTAGATGTGTTAAGTGAAAAATTGTGGCTAAAAAAAAGAAGTTAACCAAAGGTCAGGTACGTCGCGTACGTATCAACCAGAACAAGCGACTCAAGAAAGAAGATTCTATCCAATGGGACGAGAACATGCTTGGCGGAACAAAAAGCGGACTCGTGATTACGCGCTTTGGTCAACATGCGGATATCGAAGATCTTGAAACCAACGAAGTTCACCGTTGTAACTTACGCCGTAGTATTGAGACTTTAGTTTCTGGCGACCGAGTAACTTGGCGTGCAGGCTTAGAATCCATGGCTGGTATTTCTGGCGTTGTAGAAGCCGTTGAACCAAGAACTTCAATGCTGACTCGCCCTGACTACTACGACGGCCTAAAACCGGTTGCGGCAAACGTAGACCAAATGGTTATCGTTTCAGCTGTTCTACCAGAGCTATCACTTAATATCATCGACCGCTACTTGATCGCCTCTGAAACGGTGAATATCGCCCCTTTAGTCGTACTCAATAAAGTTGACTTGCTGACAGAACAACAAATTAGCGAATACCGCGAAACACTGAAGATATACGAGAAAATCGGCTATAAAGTCATGTTCGTGAGTAAAGAGTCGGGTTACGGCATCAAAGAGTTGGAAGCTGAACTGAAAGATCGTATCAACATTTTCGTTGGTCAATCTGGCGTAGGTAAATCCAGCGTAGTGAATGCACTGATGCCAACGTTGGACATTGAAGAAGGCGCAGTTTCTGAAAACTCAGGACTGGGTCAACACACCACCACAGCAGCGCGTTTGTATCACTTCCCTTCTGGTGGTGATCTTATCGACTCCCCAGGGGTACGTGAATTCGGCCTATGGCATTTAGAACCCGATGAAGTCACAGATGCTTTCATTGAATTCAAACCATACCTAGGTGGTTGTAAGTTCCGCGACTGTAAACACAATGACGACCCAGGATGTCTTCTGCGTGAAGCCGTTGAAGACGGAAAAATTAGCCGCTTACGTTTTGCTAGTTACCATCGCATCATTGAAACAATGGCTGACAACAAAGATAACCGTCAGTACTCGCGAAGTAAGAAAGCGGATCTATAATCGCGTTTTTGTGAACAAATGTGTGCATTTACTGACAATTGGCGCGAACTTAAGTAACATCTCGCGCCCTAAACCGTCATCGACAGATTTAATTGAAAAACAATTAGCATTGGAAAATTAATACAATGGATAAGATTAAAGTTGGATTGCAGTACTGGATCCCACAACATGGCCTGACTCGTTTAGTTGGTAAACTGGCGTCTGCTAAAGCGGGTGGTTTAACGACAGCGATCATTAACTGGTTCATCAAGCAATACAAAGTGAACATGGATGAAGCTCTGCATAGCGATCCAAAACACTTTAAGACATTCAATGAATTCTTCGTACGTGAATTGAAAGAAGGCATGCGCCCTATCGCAGAAGGTGACTCTGTTATTGTTCACCCTGCTGATGCACGTGTAAGTCAGTTTGGCCCAATTACTGATGGTCAACTGATTCAAGCTAAAAACCATAACTACTCAGCACGTGAGTTGCTTGGTGGTGATCCAGACCTAGCCGATGAGTTTAAAGACGGTGAATTCGCAACGCTTTACTTGTCGCCAAGTGATTACCACCGTGTGCACATGCCATGCGACGGCACACTGCGTCAGATGATCTACGTTCCCGGTGATCTTTTCTCAGTAAACCCGTTAACGGCAGAGAACGTTCCAAACCTATTCGCACGTAACGAACGTGTGGTTTGTATCTTTGATACTGAGTTTGGCCCAATGGCACAAGTGCTGGTTGGTGCAACTATCGTAGGTAGCATCGAGCAAGTATGGGCTGGTACCATCACGCCACCGCGAGGTAACTCGGTTTACAAGTGGGATTACCCAGCACAAGGGGATAAATCTATTATCTTGAAGAAAGGTGAAGAGATGGGTCGCTTCAAGCTTGGTTCAACGGTTATCAACCTGTTTGCTAAAGATGCAATCAAGTTTGACGACACGATGCAGAATGGTGAGAAAACCGTTCTAGGCACTCCTTTCGCGCACATTGCGGGTAAAGACGTTGAGACTGAAGCTGTTGATTCAGCAGAGAACACTGACCAAGCTTAACGATCTGAGTTAACTCATTTAGTTTTAAAGGCGCGTTACTTTTTCTATATCAGAGAAGAACGCGCCTTTTTCTGAACTCTACCAATTCGTTTCCTACTCAAGCTCTAACAACCCAAGCTTTCAAACCTCAATCCTCAAACCCAGCCCAGCCCAGCCACCTGTTGCTTCTCACTCTTGCCCCTAATTGAACAGATAAAAGATTGACCAAAAACAAAACAACTGTCGAAACCTTAAACAACTTTTCGATTTTACAACCCGTCTCCAAGTACCAAAAATCCAGATAACTTACTCTATTTGAAGATATTTTATTCATAGGGTCTTTGTACATGCCTAAACTCAATGTTGGCGTTCTGGTCAAGCTGTTGATTTGTTTTGCGATTCCCTTAGGCGTGTTGTTCATGCCGATAGATTCAATACCAATCGATGATCTCACGCTGATTCAACACCGCTTGTTGGCGATATTCTTATTGGCAGCTCTGCTGTGGGTGCTTGAACCCGTTCCGGTTTTCGCTACCTCAATACTGATCATTGCACTTGAGCTGGTAATGATTTCTGACAAAGGCTTACACCTGTTTAGAAATCCACCTGCAGGACACGATCTCGGTGAGTTAATCAAATATACCGACATATTCGGTGCATTTTCGTCACCAATCATCATTCTATTCATGGGTGGCTTTGCTCTTGCGATATCCGCCTCCAAATATGAACTCGACAACAATTTAGCTCGTGTGCTGCTCAAACCATTTGGCACAGAACCGCGCTTTATTATGCTGGGTTTAATGCTTATCACCGCCGTGTTCTCAATGTTCATGTCAAATACCGCAACAACGGTAATGATGCTCGCATTGCTAGGTCCTATCGTCGCCTCAGCACCAAAAGGCGACATGGGGATTAAAGCGCTCGTGTTGTGTATTCCAATCGCCGCCAATACCGGTGGTATCGCGACACCCATAGGTACACCACCCAATGCGATCGCACTGCAATACCTAATTGGCGAGAACAGTATCGACTTCCTTAGCTGGATGATGATGGGCTTACCCTTTGTGATCATCCAACTCACCATCGCTTGGTTTCTCCTACAAAAACTCTTTCCTTCTAAAGAAAGAAATATGGTCCTCAAGCTTGATGGACAATTTAAAAAGAGCTGGCGAGCGATTGTGGTTTACATCACTTTCGCTGCGACAATCTTATTGTGGATGACCACCAAACTACATGGCATGAACACTTATGTGGTCTCTATCATTCCACTGGCTGTTTTTACTCTCACTGGCATCATGGGCAAAGAAGAACTCAAGCTGATTAACTGGGATGTGTTGTGGCTGGTTGCGGGTGGTATTGCGATTGGGATTGGCTTGGATAAAACAGGCTTAGCCGCTGCACTCGCACACGCGATTGATTATGAATCGCTCTCGCCGACTGCAGTGGTACTAACGCTGTCTATCGTGTGTTGGCTAATGGCTAATTTCATGTCGAACACCGCTACAGCTAACTTGTTAATGCCAATTGCCGCTGCGATTGGCGCATCGATGGAGAGCCTAGTTACGATTGGGGGCTTGCAAGGCTTGCTAGTTGTGGTCGCCTTCTCAGCATCGCTCGGGATGATTCTTCCAGTATCGACGCCACCAAACTCGCTGGCTTACTCAACTGGGCTTATCGAAAGCAAAGATATGGCTAAGATGGGTATCATCTTAGGGATTGTCGGCTTACTGATGGTCTACCTCGCACTGTTTATTATCACCTAGCGCGTCAATGCATCCCTTCCGTCCAGCTAGTAATCGTGATCTCGCTAGCTGGCGGGCTACCAGGTTTTAACCAATACGATAACCCCTGATAACAATTAACACCTTAGCAGCAACCAATTGTGATTCCACTTCACTGTTTATTAAAAATAATCATATATATATTTAAATTATGATTTTCAACACGTTTCGAACTTTAAATATAACGACACTAGACACCTAGCAGAGACACATCCGTTCGCAATCCAACGCGTCGCTGTCATTAGCCTTTTATCCAAGAAGGAGGGATAAACCTTGAGACACACTATTAAGTTCAAAATTCAGATCGCCATTGCGGTCATTATTGCCGTCGTAAGTGGCGCTCAAGCCTGGATATCGGTCAACCAGCTCACCCAAGAGACTGAAGTCGCGATCAACCAAGAAATGAAGAATGTAAGTGCAGGAACAACCAATTACATTGCCGATTGGCTGTCGACTCGCAGTGATATGATGCTGGCCAATGAACCAACCATTTCAAGAAATAGTAATTCTGACCGCGAGTTATTGATCACCAAACAAGCTGGTCAATTCCTATCGGTTTACGCCGGATTCAACGATGGCACTATCGCTTATGGCGACAAGGCTGAGGATTGGCCAGCAGACTACGACCCACGCTCCCGCCCTTGGTATAAAGATGCAAACGCGACATCCGAACTCATCATTACCGAACCTTATCAAGATTTTGACGGCAGCATTGTCATCAGTTTCGCTAAAGCATTTAATGGTGAAAGACAGGGTGTTATCGCGGCAGACTTAACCGTAACCAGCATTATTGATACCGTACTCAATGTAAAACTCGATAATGACGGTTTTGCTTTTTTAGTCGACGGTAATAACAACATCGTCGCCTACAGTGATGAAGCGTTGAGTCAGAAACCACTGACGAATTTGAACCCTGAGCTAACGGTCGACA
Organism: Vibrio sp. 10N.261.46.E11; assembly: GCF_041472735.1. Classification (NCBI taxonomy): domain Bacteria; kingdom Pseudomonadati; phylum Pseudomonadota; class Gammaproteobacteria; order Vibrionales; family Vibrionaceae; genus Vibrio; species Vibrio sp. 10N.261.46.E11. The sequence goes on along the minus strand of NZ_JBFRQW010000019.1, from coordinate 107,186 downwards.
AAGTATCACAACTGCTCCAAAACCAAATGATCACGACGTTAACTTGGCCTGGTCAAGGCGATAAAATGGTCTACATCGCTAACGTCCCGAATACCGATTGGTCATTGGGTATTGTGATCGATAAAGAAATGGCATTTTCTGCGGTATCCGATGCCATTCAATTTATCACGCTTACCTCTTTGATTTTATACATCGTCATTTCGATTGCGAGCACCGTCGTCATCAACCGTCTGCTTTCGCCGTTACAAACATTGTCTGAAGCGCTCACTCAACTGGCTCAAGGCAGAGGCGACCTGACTCAGCGTATTGATATCAAGCGCATGGATGAAATTGGCAAACTTGCCGAGCTCGTGAACCAGTTCTTGAGCCAGATGCAAAGCATGCTTAAGGGCGTAATCGAGCACAGTCACGACTTAAACAACCATGCGGAAAAAGCCAATCAACTGGCTACGCAATCTTCGATTCGAGTCGAGAATCAACAAAACGACATCAACCAAATTGCGACGGCGATTCATGAAATGTCCGCCACCGCAGCTGAAGTGGCCAGCCATGCCGAATTAACCGCCTCCGCTTCTCAGGCATCCGCTACCGCTTGTAACGAAGGCCAAGAGGTTATCCAACAAAACCGCGATGCGATTACAGGCCTTGCGACTCAGGTTGAAGATGCCGCCAATGTTATTCGTGAATTAGAGAGTAATGCTCAAAGCATCAACCAGATCCTATCCACCATTCAAGGCATTGCCGAACAGACCAACCTGTTGGCATTGAATGCCGCGATTGAAGCCGCTCGTGCAGGTGAACAAGGTCGTGGATTTGCGGTTGTTGCAGATGAGGTTCGAGTGCTAAGCCAAAGAACGCATGGCTCGACCGAAGAAATTCGCGTGATGATTGATACACTGCAGAAGAATACCGAGCATGCCGTTGAAAGTATGACCACCAGCACTCAACTGGCAGAGAACAGTGTTGGCTTCGCAGAGCAAGCTCATGGCAGCCTCTCTAAAATCACTCAAGCCATCACTGAAATCAACGACATGGCACTGCAAATAGCGAGTGCAGCAGAAGAACAACGCGCGGTAAGCGAAGACATCAGTCGTAATACGCAAGGGATCAAAGATGCCTCTGATGATCTTGCACAGCAAGCTGAAAGCAGTCGCAATAGCTCAAATGAAATGAGTAGTGCTGCCGAGTCTATGCGCCAAGACGTGGAGCGCTTTAAGGTATAACTCGCCCAGAAAAAAGTTAAACCACACCGCCAAGCGGCAGTTGATGTAAACCAACAACTGAAACAAAGTGACTCTTTTCATAAGAATCACTTTGTTCTCAGTTGGGTTTGATGCATATTGATGAGCTAATTTATCCCAGACACAAGGATGTTATTCAGATGGGATTTGAATGGTTAGCTCTAGCTGCTGCTTTTCTTTGGGCCATTGCGAGCCTAATGTCAGTAAAGCCTGCCCAACACTTAGGTTCTTTCGCCTATAGCCGTTGGAGAATGGGTTGTACCGCGATCATCTTATCGAGCATGGCTTGGTTTACCGGAGGTTGGTCAACTGTCGAAGCCAATCTAATCACGCCGATGATGCTGTCTGGCCTGATTGGTATATTCATTGGTGATACCGCCCTATTTGCCTGTTTGAACCGAATGGGACCGCGCCAAGCGGGTTTACTGTTCTCTTGTCACGCCGTGTTCTCGGCGATTCTTGGTTACTTCCTGTTTAGCGAAAGCATGACTTCTGTTGAGCTAATTGGCTCAGCTTTGGTGTTCAGTGGTGTATTAACCGCGATATTCTTTGGTCGTCGAGGGCAAGCCAACAACCAACTCGAAACCATCAAAGGCACCGTTTGGATTGGCGTTGCACTGGGAATTACAGCTGCGATTTGCCAAGCACTGGGTGGCATCATCGCTAAACCCGTGATGCAAACTAATATCGACCCTGTTGCCGCTTCTGCGATTCGGATGATCACCGCCTTTGTCGCCCACTCCGCATTTCGTTTAACGGGCGCCAAACTTTCACGTGCACTGAACCCGATGAATGGTCAAATATTCGCAATTACCGCAGTGAACGGTTTTCTCGCGATGGCGGTGGGGATGACACTGATCTTGTATGCACTGCAGGAAGGGAATGTCGGCATGGTTGCTCTACTCTCTTCAACCACACCTATCATGTTGCTGCCAATTCTGTGGCTATACACCAAGCAGAGGCCAAATGCCTACGCTTGGTTCGGTGCCATTGTTGCCGTAGTGGGAACCGGTATCTTGGTCAGCTAGTGAACCAGATTGAAAGCTGAGAGTTACTAGCTATTAGCTCTCAGTAAAAACAGAAAACTAAGAACGTGGGAACGGGAAAGCGGTCACGTCATCAATGTGGTCGTAACCCAAAGCCAACATGATCAGTCTGTCGATACCTAAAGCAACACCCGCACAATCTGGTAAGCCCGCTTTTAATGCCTCAATCAAATGATGATCAATCGGTTGAGGTGATAAACCCATCTCAATACGCTTGGCGTTGTCATCTTCAAAGCGCTTAAGCTGCTCTTGAGGCTTATCCAACTCATGGAAGCCGTTTGCCAGTTCGATGCCTTTGAAATACACCTCAAAGCGGTCGGCTACTCGCGAATCCTCAGGGTTAATCTTAGCTAATGCCGCTTGTGAAGCTGGGAAATCATAAACAAAGGCTGGCACCTGTTGGCCAATCTTTGCTTCCACCCCAATACTGAAAAGAAGCTGCAATAGCGTATCGCGATCTTCTTCAGGCTCAGCAATATCGCTGAGCCCAAGTTTCGCTGCTGCTTGTTTTAGGATATCCATCGAATCTTCAAGCGGACACACACCTAACACATCGATAAAGGCTTGTTGGTAAGTCATTCGCTCTGCGGTGCCTGATTTAAGTATCTGCTGTAACAGCAGATCCATTTCATCCATCAGGTCATGGTGATCAAAACCGACGCGATACCACTCCAGCATGGTGAACTCAGGATTGTGATAACGGCCATTTTCTTCGTTACGGAAAGACTTACAAATTTGATAAATACAGCCACTGCCCGCCGCTAATAGACGTTTCATATGAAACTCAGGGCTAGTCATAAAGAACAGGGGCTGACCGTGCGCATAACCCGGCCCTACGAATTCAGTTTTGAAAGTATGCAAATGCACGTCCGTCACCGTGGCGTGACTCATGGCTGGTGTATCCACTTCCATCACGTTTCGCTCAGCAAAAAACTGACGGATTTGATTAAGGATATCAGCACGTTGCTTTAACTGCTTAATGGTTGCGGCTGGTTGCCATGTTGAGTGCATTATTAAGTTCCATATTACTGAATTCTAGGCGACGGAAATTACCACCTTTCGCCTCTTTTGTAAGCTTCTATCTTTCTATAGATGAAAGCAAAATGTTGTTTTAATGAAGCCAGAAAATTACGTTCTACAATACAATTATCAATACAGATTTTACATCCACATTGATAACAAAAATCATACTCAACAAGCCGTTAACACAAGCCCTGTGGGCTAATCGTTATCAACAATTCATTGCCGTGATTGCAGTCACATAACCTATAAATTCTATGCCTCCATATGCACTACCGACCTAAAAACCCAAATGCATCAACTTTTCGAATACCTTCCTCTCTTACACTGAACCTACCACTTAAGGCTTAGGGGTAATAAACGGTTGATGCCGTTTACGTACTATTAATTAGTAAATACTGCCAATTAGTAAGTGCTATTAATTAGTAAGTGCCACCAATAAGCTTTTTATAATTACAAGCGGAATACTCCGCATCACACTGGAGAATAACTGTGAAGACAATTACCACAGATATCGCAGTCATCGGCGCAGGCGGCGCTGGTCTTCGTACAGCAATTGCAGCAGCTGAAGCTAATCCTGAATTGGAAGTTGCACTGATTTCTAAAGTTTACCCAATGCGTTCGCACACGGTGGCAGCAGAAGGCGGTTCAGCAGCGGTAATTAAAGACGAAGATAGCCTAGATAACCACTTCAACGATACTGTTGGCGGTGGCGACTGGCTATGTGAACAGGATGTTGTTGAATACTTTGTTGAAAACTCGACTCGCGAAATGATCCAAATGGAACAATGGGGCTGCCCATGGAGTCGTAAAGAAAACGGTGAAGTAAACGTACGCCGATTCGGCGGTATGAAGGTAGAGAGAACGTGGTTCGCAGCGGATAAAACCGGCTTCCACATGCTTCATACCCTGTTCCAGACTTCGATGAAGTACGACACAATCAAACGATTTGATGAGTACTTTGTGGTGGATTTGATTGTTGAAGAAGGCGAAGTTCAAGGCCTTATCGCGATTCATATGTCTGAAGGTGAGCTTGTTACCATCAAAGCAAAATCTGTTGTGTTAGCAACGGGTGGCGCAGGTCGTGTTTACCACTGCAATACCAACGGCGGCATCGTAACGGGCGACGGTATGGCAATGGCTTATCGCCACGGTGTGCCACTGCGTGACATGGAATTCGTTCAATACCACCCAACAGGCCTTCCAGGCACTGGCATCTTGATGACCGAAGGTTGTCGTGGTGAAGGCGGTATCATCGTCAACAAGAACGGCTACCGTTACCTACAAGATTACGGCATGGGCCCTGAAACTCCAGTGGGCGAGCCGAAGAACAAATACATGGAACTGGGTCCTCGTGACAAAGTTTCTCAAGCATTCTGGCACGAGCAGCAGAAAGGTAACACCATCAAACACCCGCTTGGTGATGTAGTACACCTTGACCTTCGCCACCTTGGTGAAGAGTACCTGCAAGAACGTCTGCCGTTTATCTGTGAGCTTGCAAAAGCGTACGTAAATGTAGACCCAGCAAAAGAGCCAATACCAATTCGTCCGACTGTTCACTACACCATGGGTGGTATTGAAACTAACGGTACTTGTGAAACTCGCATCAAAGGCCTATTTGCTGTTGGTGAATGTGCTTCTGTTGGCCTACACGGTGCAAACCGCCTAGGTTCTAACTCTCTAGCTGAGTTCGTGGTATTTGGTCGCGTAGCCGGTGAAGAAGCCGTGAAACGTGCAGCTGAATTCAAAGGCTGGAATGAAGAGTCTATCGCTAAGCAAGTTAAAGCGGTTGAAGATCGCATCGCCGGTCTACTAAACCAAGAAGGCGACGAGAACTGGGCTGACATCCGTACTGAAATGGGTCACACCATGGAAGCGGGTTGTGGTATCTACCGTCAAGAAGACTTGATGCAAAAGACCATCGACAAAATCACTGAACTGAAAGCTCGCTATAAGAAGATCAGCATTAAAGACAAAGGCAAAGTGTTCAACACTGACCTACTTTACGCTATCGAAGTGGGTTACGGCCTTGAAGTTGCAGAAGCGATGGTTCACTCAGCGATCCTTCGTAAAGAGTCTCGCGGTGCACACCAACGTCTAGACGACAACTGCACAGAACGTGATGACGTGAACTTCCTGAAACACTCTCTATCTTTCTACAACGAAGATGCAGCACCAACCATCGACTACAGCGGCGTTAAGATCACCAAATCTCAACCTAAAGCTCGTCTGTACGGTGAAGCAGCCGAGAAAGCCGCTGCCGCTGAAAAAGCAGCAGAAGAGAATGCGAAGAAGAGCGAAGAGGAGCAAGCATAATGTCAGCGAATCGAATCCAAAAAATTGAAATTCTGCGTTATGACCCTGAGCACGATGCAGAACCTCACTTTCAAACCTTTGAAGTTCCGTTTGATGAAACCATGTCAGTGCTTGATGCGATCGGTTACATCAAAGATAACCTAGATAAAGATCTGTCTTACCGCTGGTCTTGTCGTATGGCGATTTGTGGTTCTTGCGGCATCATGGTTGATGGCGTGCCAAAACTGGCATGTAAAAGCTTCTTACGTGACTACCCGAATGGCTTCAAGATTGAGCCTTTGGCTAACTTCCCAATCGAAAAAGATTTGATTGTCGACATGACGCCGTTCATCGAGCGCCTTGAAGCAATCAAGCCTTACATCATTGGTAACGACCGTAAGCCAGAAGACGGCACTAACATCCAAACTCCAGAGCAAATGGCGAAGTACAAACAGTTCGCTGGCTGCATCAACTGTGGTTTGTGTTACGCAGCGTGTCCTCAGTTTGGTCTAAACCCTGAGTTCATCGGCCCTGCGGCTCTTGCTCTTGCTCACCGCTACAACCTAGATAGCCGTGACAATGGTAAAGCTGAACGTATGAAGCTTATCAATGGCGACAATGGCGCTTGGGGCTGTACGTTTGTAGGTTACTGTTCTGACGTATGTCCAAAGAAAGTAGACCCAGCAGCTGCAGTAAACCAAGGCAAAGTTGAGTCTTCAATGGACTTCGTTATTTCGATGTTCAAGCCAGACGGATCGCAAGTAAAAACAGCAGAGGAGGCATAATATGAGCAATCGTAAGCCTTATGTTCGTGAGATGAAGAGAACGTGGTGGAGCAACCATCCGTTCTACCGCTTCTACATGCTACGTGAAGCGACTGTACTGCCTTTGATTCTATTCACTCTGTTCCTAACCTTCGGTTTGGGTGCACTAGTGAAAGGCCCTGAAGCTTGGGCTGGTTGGTTGAGCTTTATGGCGAACCCTATCGTTGTCGGTATTAATATCGTGGCACTGCTAGGCAGCTTGCTACACGCTCAGACCTTCTTCAGCATGATGCCTCAAGTAATGCCAATCCGTCTTAAAGGCAAATTGGTTGATAAAAGAATCATCGTACTGACCCAGTGGGCAGCGGTGGCATTTATTTCTTTAATCGTTCTTATGGTGGTGTAAGGAGCTTCGTTATGAACACAAATTACAAAATGAAACCTGTTAACCACAATCCGAAACGCTCTGATGAGCCAATCTGGTGGGGCCTATTCGGCGCTGGCGGTACTTGGTTCGCGATGATTACACCAATCACCATTCTAGTGCTGGGTATCTTAGTGCCAATGGGCATTATCGATGCGGACGCAATGAGCTACGAACGTGTGTCTGAATTTGCCACCAGCATTATCGGTGCGCTATTCATCATCGGCACGCTGGCACTGCCAATGTGGCATGCAATGCACCGTCTTCACCACGGCATGCACGACCTTAAGTTCCACGTCGGCGTTGCAGGTAAAGTGGGTTGCTACTTCTTCGCAGGCCTAATCAGCGCACTGTCTGTTATCTTCATTTTTATGATTTAACAGTTAAGAGCAGATTCGAGTAATCGAGATTCAAAGCACTTAAGAACAGAAAATCGAAAGCAGAGCTAGGTTACCCAGCTCTGCTTTTTTATTGTTTGTCGAATACCACACATCTAGTTCACTCGCTCTTGATCTTCCCGCTCTTCGTATCTCAGTTACTCGTACCTGCCCCTACCGCTTCTCCTGATCGCCAGATACAAAAAAGGCCGCGATAAGCGACCTTTTCTATTTCACTGAGCCACCTTAAACAAGATGGACACAATCAAATTACTTCACACGACCAACGTATTCGCCAGTACGAGTATCAACTTTAACAACTTCACCGATAGCGATGAATAGAGGTACACGAACAACCGCGCCTGTTGCTAGAGTTGCAGGTTTACCACCCGTACCCTGTGTATCGCCTTTAAGGCCAGGATCGGTTTCAGTTACTTCGATCTCAACAAAGTTTGGCGGAGTAACAGTGATAGGGTTATCATTCCACAACGTTAGAGTACAAACGTCATTTTCAACTAACCATTTTGCTGAGTCAGCGACTGCTTTTACGTCTGCTGCGATTTGCTCAAATGTTTCGTTGTTCATGAAGTGGTAGAATTCGCCATCGTTGTATAGGTAACCTAGTTCAACGTCAACAACATCTGCAAGCTCAAAGCTTTCGCCTGATTTGAATGTTTTCTCTAACACTTTGCCTGACAGCAGTTTACGAAGTTTTACACGGTTAAACGCTTGGCCTTTACCTGGCTTAACGTATTCATTGTCGATAATTGCGCAAGGCTCGTTATCTAACATGAATTTTAAACCGCCTTTGAATTCATTGGTGCTTACTGACGCCATGATTTTCTCTTCCACATCTTTGAGTTAATTTCAATGCCGCATATCATAACCCGAAAAGTCGAATCTGTTGAGCAAAACTGGCTCAAACAACTATCGAATGCGATCTCTGACCCGACAAAACTGCTTGAAGCATTGGAAATAGACCCAACACCGTGGCAAAAAGGATTCGCAGCACGTGAGCTGTTTTCACTTCGAGTTCCTCTTAGCTTTGTTGAGCGAATGGAAAAAGGCAATCCACACGACCCTTTGCTAAGACAAGTTTTACCGCTAAGTGAAGAGTTTGAGGTGCACCAAGGTTATTCCGCTGATCCACTAGAAGAGCAAGAAAACGCGATTCCGGGACTACTACACAAATACAAAAGCCGCGCGCTAATGATCGTGAAAGGTGGCTGTGCGATTAACTGCCGCTACTGCTTTCGTCGTCATTTCCCTTATCAAGATAACAAAGGATCGAAGTCTGTTTGGCAAACCAGCCTCGATTATGTGGCTCAACATCCCGAGATCAACGAGGTGATCTTGTCGGGTGGCGATCCATTGATGGCAAAAGACAGCGAACTAGAGTGGCTTATCAATGCCATCGAACAGATTCCGCATGTAAAAACCGTCCGTATCCATAGCCGTTTACCGGTTGTGATCCCTGCCCGCGTGACTGATGAACTGTGCCAAACATTGGCTAATACTCGTCTAAACGTGGTGATGGTCAGCCATATTAATCATGCCAATGAAATCAACTTAGAGCTCAAACTAGTCTTCCACAAACTTAAGCTAAGTGGTGCGACTCTGCTTAATCAAGGCGTGATGCTAAAAGGGGTCAATGACAACGCTAATTCATTGAAAGAATTGAGTGAGAAGCTATTCGACGCCGGTGTTTTACCTTACTATATGCATGTACTTGATAAAGTTCAGGGCGCTGCTCATTTCTATATTTCCGATGAAGAGGCCAAGCACCACTTCAAAGGCTTGATCTCTGAAGTTTCTGGTTACTTAGTGCCAAAGTTAACGCGCGAGATTGGCGGACGTAGCAGCAAGACGCCACTCGACCTACACATTGAATAAAGAAGTCGTATCAATGAAACGCAATGCTTCCGCACCGACCTTTGAATTAACCACAAGCAGCAGCTAGATTTTAAGTCATCTTTATCAATCGTTAAGACAAAAAGTTTTTGTTCGATCGTCAGGTCTATTATTAGCATACTCGGCTCTATTCTAAATTTTTAGTAGGGGTGATATGACACAATTTATAGAACAAACTCTCAACCTTGCCCCCTTTAGCTGGGCAGGCCTTGCAGTGTGTATGCTGTGTGGTTCGTTAATCGGCATCGAGCGACAAACACGCGGTAAACCCGTCGGGATCAGAACCTCGATTCTGATCATCAGCGGTACTTATTTTTTCCTCACCATGGCGATTAGCCTTTCCCCTAACACGCTCGATCAAGCTCGTGTGCTTGGTCAGATCATTACTGGTGTAGGTTTCCTTGGTGCAGGCGTGATGATGACGCTCGACGGCAAGATTCATGGCGTCACTTCCGCGGCGATTATCTGGGTACTCGCTGCATTAGGTATGATGATCGCACTTGGCCACCTTTCGCAGTCGGTTATTATCACGTTAATGGCGCTAGTGATTCTGCTTGGTGTCGATAAGGTGGAAAACAGCTTCCAGAGCTTACGCCGTGGTGTTCATCAGAAGTGGATGAGAAAAGTCCGCGTGAAGAAGTAACACCTCGTCGGAAGACATTTGACCTTATCTGCATTTATTCTTAGCTACTGTTTCATCTTAAGGGTCTTTTTCCTTAGATAAAAAAGAGCCTAGCAAACGACTAGGCTCTAAACTGCAGTTCACAGATTAATGTACGTGAATAGACACTTGATTCTTGCCTGCGGCCTTCGCCCTATAAAGCTGCTCATCTGATGAACGAATACTCTGGTTTTCCCACAAGTGTCCAATGCTCTCGAACTTGTACAGAGAGTAAAGCGTCGCTCCCCCGGAGACTGATATATTAATCTTGTCACCGGTCGCGCATCGATAGCTTTGTAAACTGATGTCATTTTGAATTCGTTCAAAGATCGATGAAAGTAATTCGGATGATTCGCCCGTAATCGCGACAACAAACTCTTCACCACCAAATCTCGCCACGATATCTTTCTGCCTAACGCTGTTCAGCATTAACTGAGCAACATGGCAAATCACCTCATCCCCCACCTTATGACCATACTGGTCATTCACCACTTTGAAATCATCGATATCAAATACGCCAACACCAATAATTGGCTCCTCATTTTGGTTCAGCAACCGAGCTTCAAAACCACGCCGATTATATAAACCAGTCAATGGGTCGAGCATCGCTAAATTCTTCAATCGCTTGTGCTCTTGCTTGGTATAAAACCGCCACAACCATAGTGCTGAGATAAAGTACAAAGCTAACAAAATCAGTAATTGAACCCGCTCCAGTTCCAGCAAATGTAAGAAGTGCTCACTCTTTCCTTCTTCAATAGTCAGGTATAACTCAGTATTAATTCCATCGACGTACAAAGGTCGTGAATAGGTAAAGTCCAACAGCCCATATTTGTTTACTCCTCTTGCGCTCGTCACCTTGTATCCATGAACGGGATTCGAGACGAGATTAGAGACGTAACCATCAACACCGAGTACTCCTTTAAACTCACCATCAACATAGATACCTTTGGTTAAGGTCACTACCTTCTTCCCTGTTAGGTAATCATCGTATTGGCCAGTATACACCACTTGATCTTGACCCTGAGCTAAGCCAAAACGAATCGTATTCACCCAATAAGGGCGACTATTGATGACTGAATCAAAGGTGTCACCTTTAATGTAACGGGCGAAATCGGAAGGCGACGATATAATAAATTTATCTTTGGAGATAAAGTAAATCGCAGAGATGGTATCAATGGTATTCGCAAAGTAAGCCATGGTGGGTGCGATAAACATGCGCCTACCTGCTTCTAAATGAAGCTCCGACTTTAGATCGCACATATCACTTGGGCCAGAGAACATAAAATCAAATCGAGGGGCAGCTTGCTCTTCACTAATGAAGTAACACGTATCACCTTCGACCTTTTGCTCATGTGAGAATACGTAGGTATCCCCATGCAGCGGATAAAGTGCGGTAATATTATATTCAAGCGCATTAATAATCTGTGTAAGCTCCGCTAAAGAGCGTGTCACGCCTTGGTTTTCAATTCCATACTGCTTTTCTGACTCTTCCGCTGAATCAACAAGTAACAAGCTAAAAACCACTAAAAAACTGGCGGTCAGACTTAAGAAAGCCTTTTTAAAATCGACGGTATGGGGATTAATCAAAGCATATAAGTCATCGTTGAAAATTTAGCGCACATTGTACCCACAAGTGAGAACATCGCAACAAGAGTATAAAACAACATGCTTACAGTAACGTTTAAGGAGTGAGATAGCAGATGTGAAATAACGCCTAAACATAGAAGTAAAGGCGTTGATAGCGTCAATAAGCATTAACTAGATAGGAAATGTAGAACTTATTTTATCAAACTTCTGAGCATCCCCATTCAGGGAAGTGCTTTCTTATATAAGTGTTTAATTCTTTTTCAGCTTGCGAATAAATGCGGGGTTGCGTCCCCTTTTCAGAATATAGCCCCTGCACAACACCAGCCCCGACAGTGACATTCGTATGCCTATCGATCACCACAAAGGCTCCTGTCTGAGGCAGATCTTTGTATAAGTCTATAGCAACTTGATCGGTTAAATTGATAGAAGTTAACGCGATTTCATTAAGCTCTACTGTTTCAGAATTTTCAGCGTGTTGTTCAAGAGTATTCACATCAACTTTATGTTGAATACCTGACAACTTACCTATGCAAGATTTCGTTGCAAACTTGAAACTATATTCTTTATGGCAACGCAATGGGTTTTCATCCATCCACACTAAATACGCATCAAATTTGTTAACAAGTTGTAGATTTGAGCCTTTATGAATCAACATATCCCCACGAGATACATCAATTTCATCGTCAATAGTTATCGTAATCGCTTGACCTGGCTGTGCAGACTCCAGCTCACCATCATAAGTGAAGATGGATTTAACTTTTGATGATTTTCCTGAAGGTAACGCTGTGATTTCATCACCAACACGGACTTGGCCTGAAGCCAGTGTGCCACAAAAGCCGCGAAAATCTAAATTTGGACGATTAACGTACTGAACAGGAAAGCGCATATGCTCTAAATCTTTATCTTGATCGACTTTTACTGTCTCAAGCAGCTTCATTAAAGTCGATCCTGGGTACCACTCCATATTTTCACTCGAAGTTACCACATTGTCGCCTTTCAACGCAGAAATTGGTACAAAGCGAATGTCGTCAATATTGAAGCTCTTAGCCATCTCACGATAATCAGCTTTGATTTGTTGATACACATCTTGACTATAATCCATCAAGTCCATCTTGTTTATAGCAACAATGATGTGCTTAATACCCAATAGTGAACAAATATAACTGTGACGACGCGTTTGAGTTTGAATACCATAGCGGGCATCTACCATCACAATTGCTAAATCGCAAGTTGACGCTCCAGTTACCATATTACGAGTGTATTGCTCGTGCCCAGGAGTGTCAGCAATAATGAATTTACGTTTATCTGTCGAAAAATAACGGTATGCCACATCAATAGTAATACCCTGCTCACGCTCAGATTGCAGGCCATCTACCAACAGTGCCAGATCAAATGATTCGTCGGTTGTATTGAACTTTTGAGAGTCTTTCTCAATCGCAGCCATCTGATCTTCGTATATCAGTTTACTATCAAACAGCAAACGACCAATCAGTGTTGATTTACCATCATCCACGTTACCGCAAGTTAAAAAGCGCAGCAGATCTTTGCTCTCGTGTACTTTTAAGTATGCTTCAATATCTTGAGCAATTAGCTCTGAACTATGTGACATGGTCTTTCCTTAATGGTCCCGGTTTAAATTCTCAACTCTTCAAACCGACTGTGATTTATTGATAGAATTTGTTTAATACCTGGATGAATTTTTCTTTATTTTCAACAGGTAAAGCATTAATCCCCGCAGCAGCTTTTCGGCCACCTCCAGTAACAAACTGACAGCAAACTTCATCTGCACCAGTCCGACTATTTAAAGGGGCACGAACACTCACGGTGTAATCTTTCTTATTGTCATTCAAAGTGAGTACTGCATGCGCCTTGTCCGGTGATTGATTTGCAAGAACGTTTCCAAACACACCACTGACACGCTTTGCCCATGCTTCACAAGGCAGTAGATAAATTTCAGACACGTCAGTGCACACTATCGGCGTTAGCAGCTCAACATGTTGATAATCGGCCTGATACCCTTGTTTTAGAACATAATAAGGAGATATTAAATCTCGCTTGAGGTCAAAAGGTGAAGAATAGCACATAAGCTGTTGAAACAATTCGGCTGGATCAATGTGCAAATCGTCAATCGAAGTACCATAACCGTTGTAGTTGATTAAGGTACCTAGCTCTTTTAAAAATGTTCTTTCATCGAAACTTAATCCGATAACATCGGCTAACTGGTCAGCATTGACGGACATATTGTCACCGTAAGCGCCAACTATAGCCCAATCAGCATATCGCCCCGCTAACTGCCGGTTGATCAACAAACTGGTGCAAGTATTCGCATCCAAATTAATGAGGGCTGTAAAATTATCAGCTTGTGGCACTTCTCCCGCACGATGGTGGTCACAATAGAACAGAGGTATATCCAGATCTATCAATTCATAGAGCGCATCGATATTTTTTTCCATCGATATATCTAAGATGGTGCAGCCACTGATATCATTTTGTTTAACCACTCGCTGTAAAAGAGCAATGTCACGCTTTACACCAGTGACAAGCTTCGAGCATTTCGGGTCGGCCTTACGTAACTGAAGTAAAGCAATTATTCCATCAGCATCACCATTAAATACATCGTAATACATGATTAAATGTATCCTAACTTGGTAAGTTGATTAACTACAACATCTGCACATGCTTCAATAGATTGACCTTCAGTCTCGACATGAATATCTGGAGTTAATGGGGCTTCATACATTGAATCAATACCAGTAAAATTCTTAATCTCGCCCGCTCGCGCTTTCTTGTATAAACCTTTAGGATCTCGCAGCTCGCACACCGATAATGGTGTATCAATAAACACTTCCAGAAATTGCTTCGAAGATAAAAGCTCACGGACTTGTGCGCGGTCAGCAATAAATGGCGAAATAAACGCAGTTAATACTATCGTTCCCGAGTCCACAAACAGTTTTGCTACCTCACCAATACGACGAATGTTTTCAACGCGGTCCGTGTCGCTAAATCCAAGATCTCTATTAAGGCCATGTCGGACGTTGTCACCATCGAGCAAATAGCTATGCTTACCTAAACTTAGAAGCTTACTTTCAACTGCATTGGCAATCGTGGACTTCCCTGAGCCACTTAATCCCGTAAACCAAAGCACCGTTGGCACTTGTTGCTTTTGCACGGAGCGTTGTTCATGCGTCACCGTAGAGCTATGCCAAACTACATTATCTCTAACAGACTCATTATTTTTTCTTACATAGGGAGAGGTCATTCTTACAACTCATATAAAACTAAAATGGGAACACCATCGGAATAGTAATGGCGGCAACGACAATGTAAGTGACGGTAACTATCCAACCTACTTTGACAAAGTCTATAAAAGTATAGCCACCAGCGCTCATCACCATAAGGTTAGTTTGATAACCGAAAGGACTTATAAAGGATGCACTCGCACCATAAGCGACCGCCATGACTAGCGGTAAATAATCGATATGGAACGTCGACGCTAAAGCCAGTGAAATAGGTAACATAATTGCCGCAGCAGCTGTGTTGGTCATGATTTCCGTTAAAATAATGGTTAAGATCAATATACCGACTAGCATCCAGATAGGAGATAGTTGCCCAGCTACGGATTCAAAGACTTGAGTTAATGCCAATGCCAGACCACTGCTAGAAAACGCACTGGCGATACACAAAGCTGATACTAGTATGATCAATAACTCAAATGGAAAACGCCGTCTTAATTGAGTTCCATCAATGATTTTGCTCATCAAAGATAAGAGTAAGAATCCAGACAATGTATCAATAAGGTCTAAACTGGTACACGCAGCTAAGGCAATGGAAAAAATGAAACCTACAATACCAATAAAATTTTGGATGAATGATAAGGGACTTTTAAGCGACTTATCACTTAATAAAAAAAAGTTTCTAGATAAATTAGGGCGTTTTTTAAAATCATCCCCGACAGCAAGAATTAGTTTGTCACCACTTTGAATGACGCACTCCCCAAGCTTGCCAGAAAGCCGTTTCCCTTGCCTAGCGATTGCCACCACAGCCGCATCAAAGCTAGAGCGAAATTCGACCTCTTTTAGAGTTTTATCTATCAATATAGATTCAGGGCTGACTAATACTTCAACTAAGTTTTTATCTAGCTCAAATTCATCTTCAACGTACAACTTTAAACCATCAAAAGAGGCTAATTGTTTAACTTCTGAAACATCACCACTGAACACCAGCTTATCTCCCGCAAATACCAACTCACTCGGTGATACAGGGGATATCAACTGTTTACCTCGAATGATTTCAACTAAGAAAAGGCCATCGAGTGATCGCAATCCATTTTCTAATATACTTCGACCTACGAGCTTACTTCGACTCTCGACCTCAGCATCAAGAAAGTAGCCCCCTAATGATTCAATTTTCACAAGGTCATCAGGGAGCCACCGGGAAGCTATCATCACTACCAAACCACAACCAAGTAGTAAACTTACCCCCACAGGAAAGAAAGCAAATATTGTAAGCGCGTGATAACCTTGCTCTTCAAGTAAACCACTAACCACTAGATTGGTCGCAGTCCCTACTAAGGTCAAGGTCCCCCCTAAAATAGAAAAGTATGACAACGGAATTAGAAGTTTTTTAGGGGAATGAAACGGATTTTTGAGAACACTCCCCATCAAGGTCGCAACCACAGCTGTGTTATTTAGCATACTAGAGCTTAGCGATCCCAAAGCTCCCAAACGCAATAACGACTGCCCATAATGACGATGAGATAACATTTTTGCTACCCAGCTAAGCAAAACAGTCCTTTCTAGGGAGAGAGAAGAAAGTAGTAACAATAATAAGATAATCACAGAACGGTTAGTGACGTTCGAGAAAATAACGGCTTGTGAAAGCTCACCAGAAACGTACAGCACTATCACTGAAAAAATAAACACATAGCTGGCTCGAAAACGGTTACTGATCAGACCAATAATCAATCCAATAAGGACACACGCAGTGACAATCATGCTAAAATAACTCAAATTATATTCAAAAGTGACGATATAATATCGTCAATGCTATTAGAAGTAGCCTTCTCGCTTTTTCTTCTCCATTGAACCTGAACTATCGTGGTCAATGGCGCGCCCTTGACGCTCTGAGGTGGTTGTTAGCAACATCTCTTGAATAATTTCAGGTAGCGTCGTAGCTTTCGATTCTACAGCGCCAGTTAGTGGGTAACAACCGAGTGTACGAAAACGCACCATTTTTTCTTCTGCCACTTCCCCTTTTTTAAGCTTCATACGCTCATCATCGACCATAATCAACATACCATCACGCTGAACGACAGGGCGAGGTTTTGATAGATACAAACCCGGAATTTCAATATTTTCAAGATAGATATACTGCCAAATATCTAGCTCTGTCCAGTTAGATAGTGGGAACACACGGATACTCTCACCTTGGTTAACCTTGCCGTTGTAAATATTCCATAGCTCTGGCCGTTGATTTTTAGGGTCCCAACGATGATATTCGTCACGAAACGAGTACACTCGCTCTTTCGCTCGAGATTTTTCCTCATCGCGTCGCGCACCACCGAAAGCAGCATCAAAACCATGCATATCTAGAGCCTGCTTTAAGCCTTGGGTCTTCATTATATCGGTATGTTTTGAACTCCCGTGCACAAAAGGGTTGATCCCCATAGCCACACCTTCTGGGTTACTGTGAACTATAAGTTTCATTCCAACCTTCTCAGCCATATAGTCGCGGAACTCGATCATTTCTTTGAATTTCCATGTAGTATCGACATGCATCAGAGGAAAAGGGGGAGTGCCAGGAGCAAAAGCTTTTTGTGCCAGGTGTAGCATTACTGAAGAATCTTTACCAACTGAATACAGCATCACCGGGTTATCAAATTCAGCAGCCACTTCACGCATAATATGGATTGATTCCGCTTCCAATTGTTTTAGATGCGTCATTTTCCCCGGTATTATTTTCGTTGTCATATTACGTTTCCCACCCCCATTGACTGTCAATTTCATTTTGCCACTTCAGTTAAAGCACTAAAAAGCTTTTATTCAACTAAAAGTTTGATTCGATATTAAATTCTCTTACGAACAGTGTATCAACAAAAACAATAAAATGAGACAAACGAAGCTCCTCTTTTAGAAGTCAAAACCTAGAATCAACATCAAAGGGCTTAATGAACCTTTTCGATAGTAAGTTGATTTAATTACTTAGAAGCTACTAACTGTAAAGCAATTGATATGATTGAAACCGTTTAACTGTAGAGTTGGATAAAGGGAGGGATGAATCTAATTATATCTATAATAGATGATAGAGAAGAATCACCTACTAGTTAGTAGGTGATTTTGAGTAGATAATTAAACCGATAACTCTACTTAGCGAAATTCACAATTGGGAAGCACGGGAAAAAACCATTGTCAGCACAGTTGATCAGGCCAATCTGTACACCTTCAATTTTATTGGTTTTGTTGAAGATACCAACCTGAACCGTCGACACCTCTGAAAGGTTCGCAGCGCCTACATCCACCATAGTGTTACCTTCGGAATAGTTTACGAAACTCACGTTCGCGCCTTTTACATCATTAGTAATGTTAATAGCACCTAGGTTAACACCTGTTGTTTTACCTGTGTTCCAGTTAAAGAAACCTAGTGAAGCACCTGTCATTTCTTGGTTTACTTTTGATGCACCAAAAATACCAAGGTTCACACCTGTCGTGGTTTGTGTCTCAGACATACCAACAACCGCAAGGTCGACACCTTTGAGGTCATTGACTTGTCCGTGAAGCAGAGCCAGACGTACACCGCCAACCGCATCTGAATCCGGAGCGTTGAAACCATTGATCGTTGAGAACATGACAGGCGAAGAAGCAAATGCTGCCGGTGCCATTACCGCTGCAGATACAGCAAGTACTGAAAGTAATTTTTTCATTGGGGAGTCTCCACTGACTTATTGTTGACTTGATTAATCTATATTCAATCAAGTATTTATTGTCCTTCACTCAACAGCTATCCATGTTAAATCAATGTCATAACTGTACCATTGAATATAAGACCCAAAATCATAAAGAGCAATATTGAGCGGAGGATATAATTAGAGGCAAGAGTAACCATCGGCAGTCAGGTTTCTAGAAGTAGACGATAAAGATTCCCTATCACGCTCGTGCCTCGCTGTCGGGAGTGACGATTTCAAAGCATAAAAAACGGAGACCGAGGTCTCCGTTCTAAATCTTATGTATGACTTTCTCTGTTACGAGAAAGGGGGATGATTACATCATACCGCCCTATTTGGGCTGTGATCCGCAACACACCGTATATAAAGGCTTTGTGGCATCATTACTGTCTACATTTATGGCTACATTGGTGACTACATGAGCAGCAAGAAACATCTAAGATTGAGAGGGAATATTTGGTGGTATCAACGCCGTGTTCCTAAGCAGCTCAAGCACTTATACCCAAATGAAAACATGATTACAGAGAGCCTTGAAACTGGAGATTTGAAAGAAGCTCAACGTAAACGAGATATGATAAATGGGCGTCTAGCTGAACGTCAGCTCACCTCTCCCAACCCTAGCCGCCAAAGGTTCCATGAGCTCGTCCATTCATTGAAAGAAGACAAGATGAAGCACCCCTACTCATGGGATGAGCCATATGATTATGAGAAGTTAGCCAGTACCGACGAAACCTTCTTGCATGCTTTGACTACTGTCTGCGGGCATAAAGACCAGAACCACAAGTACCGCATAACCTTGAATGAAGGACTTAACCTATGGCTTCAACACAACAAAAATCGAGTAACCAAAGACACTCTAGGTAAGGTAAAGCGAGCTACTAGTGATTTCCTAAAATACATGAGCTTAATCGATATCCAAATCCCTGATATCACCAAGTTGCAAGTGCACAACTACATAAACCACCAGCATCAATCTGGATACAAAAAAGCGACCATCCAAGGTCATGTGAGCAGACTTCGGTCTATATGGAACCACTGCGATCGAATTGGTGAGGTAACTGGTCACTCACCTTTTGACAATCATGAATTCCCGAGGGAAGAGACCGAGAAAAAACAGCCTTTTACCATTAACGAGATGGAATGGATAAAAGCGAATGTAGCAATCAACGAACCACTTAAACGCTTGCTTGTTGAATTGGGTGTTTTCACTGGTTGTCGTATCTCTGAGCTTTGCTCTTTGCGTTGCAAGAATATCATTGTCGAAGGAGACATTACTGCAATTTTCATTGATGTTGGTAAGACAAAAGCCGCTACGCGTGTTGTGCCATTGACAACCGAACTTGGAGAAAGAGTGAGGCAAATCAAGGAGGCAAGTGAAGATGAAGACCTTGTTTTAGGCGACGATGCAAAGAAAATGGGGCGTTGGTTCTCACGCATTAAGACTGACAATGTCTCCACTGACTCTGCGAAGTGCTTCCACTCATTCCGAGTAATGTTTTCGACAGCAATGCAACAATCAGGTGTGGATGAACTAAAAGCGGCAGCAATCCTCGGACACAAGCGAGGAAACACCATGACCTACGGCTACTACTCCCGTGGTTATGAGTTACAGCAACTAAAAGATGCCTATGACCAATGTGTTGAGCGCATTATCTGGTAGATACTATCACTAGGGTCTGACCCTTTGAGAAATCCTTGTCAAAATAACAAAACCCACCCTAAAGACACGCTCAGGGGTGGGTTTCTTGTTTGTCACAAGGGTATAACCCAAAAATAACTATCATATCCAAGCTAAAACCATGATGTATGCAACTCCGACCGCACAATGGTATAATAACCGACAATTTAACTCTATGAGGTCGCTTGGTGAATGAATTAACAATATTGTTAGTAGTTGTACTCTTTCCAGGAGTTTTACTAACGGTAATATATGATAATTATGCAGAGCACAAGGCGTGGGATTCATTCAGATACGTCTTATACTCTATCGTCTCAGGACTGATCATATATGGAGTCCTGCAATTCGCCATATTTTCAGCTCAGTTCTTGTATAACATCAAGGGATACAAAGAAACGGAATGGTTCATTCTTTCTGTCTGGGAAACGATAACAAGCAGCAAAACGGCGAAAATTAATCCTTGGGAAATTCTCTCCGCCTGCTTCACTGGGGTCATCTTAGGATTAATTTCAGTTAGAGCTACGCAATCCAAATTAGTCCATTCTTTATTGATTAAGCTAAAAATAACTAATAAGTACGGTGATGACTCTGTATACATACAAACCATAGAGTCAATTGGCAATGAGTTTGTCACCGTAGTACTACTGGATGAGAAGTTTATGATTCAAGGCTTAATACAATACTATCACGATAATGGAAGCACTCTTGAGCTATCCATGACCTCGGTAAAAGTCTTCGATACTGAGACAGGTAATGAGCTTTACGAAGCTAAGAGCCTTTACATAGCTAAACCATACGGCGACATTTTGCTTTACCAACCACAGGAATAAAAATGATGGCAGATGATAAAATGCAATTTAATGATGGCTTACAAATGACTGATGTCAGTAAAGGCCGAACTTTAATTACAGAGGGGAGAGTTCGAACTAACGGGAGAACACTACCTTCATCTAGCACCACACAGGCAACGGCTAGTACACCTGCACGACCAGCAGCACCAAAACCAATGCCAACAAGAAATAGTAATGAGTAACCAAAGACAAATGTGAGTGTCAGAATCTTCTACACTCACCTTTTCTCACATCTTTAGTATTCGATAAATACTGGACAGACTGAGGTTTAACAAACTAGATACTTCCGTTTTGGATTTTCCAGAGTTAAGCATTTCGATTACTTGGTGTTTTTTGGCTAAAGCAGTAGCTTTTCTTCCTTTGTATTTCCCCTTCATTTTAGCAATGACAATCCCTTCAGCTTGTCTCTCAAGCAATAGTTGTCGCTCAAAACTTGCCACCGCACCTATCATAGTAAGCATCAATCGACCTGTCGGTGATTTAGTATCGATACCAAGATTAAGAACCACCAGCGATACACCTTTCTGCTCAAGGTACTCGACTATTTCCAATAAGTGTTTTGTGTTTCTTGCCAACCGACAAAGTTTAGTTACCGTTATTGTGTCTCCATCTCGCACATAATCAAGCATTGTAGTGAGCTGGGGACGCTCCGCCTTTGCTCCTGACTCCTTTTCTTTAAACACCTTATCATATACCTTCAATGCCTCTAATTGCGCTTCTAAGCTCTGTCCTGACGTACTTACTCGCGCATACCCGATATTAGCCATACTCACGCATCCTCTTTCTGTGTAGCTTCAAGAAGCAGTGACAGGACAGTTACGAGTACGGTTAAGACTAGTTTTAATGAGATTTTCATGGTTATTACTCCGTTGTTCCATTCTGAATTACTTATAACAATGGGCGGAGTGAATATTGATTTAAGTGTGCAAGAAAGTTCTTTTTAGTTCGCTTCTGTTCAAACAGATTAAAATCTAGGTACGAATCATTAAACTTTGGAGCAAATATGCTTACTAATCGAATTACTCGCAGTAAACGAGAAAAAATAATCAGGCTGAGAGATGCCAACCTCACCCATAATGCTATTGCTGAAAGAGTGGGGTGTCATCGCAATACTGTGGGCAAGGTATTAAGAGAGGCAGGTTTGAGATAGATAAAATCGAAAAAAAGGACAGTTGTCCATCACCAATTCATCGAAAACCCGCAGTTTTACTGGGCTAAAGCAGTAATTACCCAAACTTCCCCCACTCTACCTTTCTATATCTCTATATATATGTGCGTATTAATAAACTGAAATTACAATGTTGCAATGTCGCACTGGCTTGAAAGCCTTATAGGTAAAGGGATTATCATCAAATGCTCTGTAACATTCGTTTTTTGGAGTGTCGCAGGACGTAGCAAATGGAGATTGCACATGACAAGATTGAAGCGTGGCTATGGTAGCCATAAAAGAAATATTCAAATAGTCGATATCGACAATCACATCACAGCCAAGATTGGCATAGGTCAAAATCAAACGACATTGATAAGCCTATGTGATATCGACATCCTCCAAGAACATGGATTCTATGCCCACAAACGCAAAGATGGAAGGTACGTGGCTCGCAGTAACAAAAACGGGGCATACCTCCACCGCTTACTGATGAACCCCGAAGACGAGCAAGAAGTTGACCATGTTGACGCTAACCCGCTAAACAACACCAGAGGCAATCTGCGTCGTTGCACCACTAGGCAAAACAATCTAGCCAAGAAAACACCAAAGCTCAAAGGGTTCAGCGGCATTCACAAGAATAAGTGGGGGTGGTATCAAGCCTTTGATGGCGAGGGGAAGAAGCATGGTCGGTATCATTCAGCTCCTGAGGCTGCAAAAGCTAGAGATGAGCTGATGCTGGATGCTTACTTTCACAGTTATTCAGGAGAGGAGCTACATACGTATAGCTTTATTGACTGGAACTTCGACTATCCCGAACGAGCCAATGAGTCAGAGGACTATCTGTTTGATGAAATTCAAGAGGCACAATGGCGCTCTGGGCAACTATTACAAGAAAAAGGGTGGAACTGCCATTAAAAAAGGGATGCCAGAGTCTTCAAACTGGCATCCCTTAGTGTCTACATTGGTGTCTACACTTATTTTTAAGTCATTGTTTATTAATGATTTAAATTAGCGCAGGTGGCTTACATCATACCGCCCATGCCACCCATACCGCCCATGCCGCCCATATCAGGCATTGCAGGAGCTGAATCTTGAGGCTTGTCTGTCACCATCGCTTCTGTTGTGATCATAAGACCAGCAACTGATGCTGCGAACTGAAGTGCAGAACGAGTCACCTTAGTTGGATCTAGGATACCCATTGCAATCATGTCGCCGTATTCGCCAGTCGCCGCGTTGTAACCGTAGTTACCTTCGCCAGCACGAACGTTGTTAGCAACCACAGACTCTTCATCACCTGCGTTCTTAGTGATTTGACGAATCGGTGCTTCCATTGCACGTAGTGCAACACGGATACCTACGTTTTGCTCTTCGTTGTCGCCTTCAAGGTTAGCCACTTTAGATGCAGCGCGGATAAGTGCAACACCACCACCAGCAACCACACCTTCTTCAACTGCAGCGCGAGTTGCGTGAAGTGCATCTTCAACGCGGTCTTTCTTCTCTTTCATCTCAACTTCAGTTGCTGCGCCTACTTTGATTACTGCAACACCGCCAGCTAGCTTAGCTACGCGCTCTTGAAGCTTCTCTTTGTCGTAATCTGACGTTGCATCTTCGATTTGTTGACGGATTTGAGAAACGCGACCTTGGATCATCAATTCATCACCCGCACCATCGATGATAGTCGAGTTTTCTTTAGTGATAGTAATACGCTTAGCTTGACCTAGGTCTTCTAGCGTTACTTTCTCAAGGTCTAGGCCAATCTCTTCAGAGATAACCGTGCCACCCGTTAGGATAGCGATATCTTGAAGCATAGACTTACGACGGTCACCGAAACCAGGTGCTTTAACCGCAGCCACTTTAACGATGCCACGCATGTTGTTCACAACAAGCGTTGCTAGCGCTTCGCCTTCTACACCTTCAGCGATGATTAGAAGTGGACGAGATGCCTTAGCAACGGCTTCTAGAGTCGGAAGAAGTTCACGGATGTTCGACACTTTCTTGTCGATTAGAAGAATGAATGGGCTTTCTAGATCAACAGAACCTGCTTCTTGGTTGTTGATGAAGTAAGGAGACAAGTAACCGCGGTCGAACTGCATACCTTCCACTACGTCTAACTCGTCTTGCAGAGCCTGACCTTCTTCAACCGTGATTACGCCATCACGACCTACTTTTTCCATCGCTTCAGCAATGATGTTACCTACTGTCGAATCAGAGTTCGCAGAGATAGTACCTACTTGCGCGATAGCTTTCGTGTCTGAACAAGGAACAGAAAGGTTCTTCAGCTCTTCAACAGCCGCGATAACCGCTTTGTCGATGCCGCGCTTAAGATCCATTGGGTTCATGCCAGCAGCAACCGCTTTTAGGCCTTCAGCGATAATAGACTGAGCCAATACTGTTGCTGTCGTTGTTCCGTCGCCCGCCGCGTCATTCGCTTGCGAAGCCACTTCTTTAACCATTTGTGCGCCCATGTTTTGGAACTTGTCTTCAAGTTCGATCTCACGTGCAACAGAAACACCATCTTTAGTGATCGTCGGTGCGCCAAATGATTTGTCTAGAACAACGTTACGGCCTTTAGGACCTAGTGTTACTTTTACTGCGTCAGCCAGAACGTTTACACCTTCTAGCATTTTAATACGTGCGTCATTACCAAATTTAACGTCTTTAGCAGCCATCTTAATTTCCTTTAAAATTCTTTGTTATGGTTAGCGCTTCGTTTTGGTTATACCGAATCAGCCTTCAGTGAAGCTCTCCGGCCACCAATCGGCTTGATCTATATTCCTTTTCAGAAATGACAGAATCACGATATATAGCCAAGCACCCTGGTTTTAAAACGAAGCCGTCTGATTGGGTCGGAGTACGAGTTACTCGACGATCGCCATGATGTCGTTTTCAGACATGATCAGAACTTCTTTGCCGTCGATTTTTTCTGACTTAGTACCGTAACCTTCAGCAAAGATAACAGTATCGCCAACTTTTACGTCCAACGGTTGCACTGAACCGTTTTCTAGAATACGGCCTTTGCCAACAGCTAGAATGATACCGCGAGTCGATTTTTCTGCGGCAGAACCAGTTAGAACGATGCCACCAGCAGATTTAGATTCAACTTCTTGGCGCTCAACGATAACTCGGTCATGTAGAGGACGGATATTCATCGGTCTTATCTCCTGATAATTTCCATTTAAATTTTGATAGTTGCCACGATTAGCGTGGGTCAAACAATATGTTGGGGACAATGTGATGAATCCCAAGGGGGGAAGGGAAAAATTGTGAGCTAAAGTGCAGATTCTCACCCCTCATCTTTCCCTGCTTTTCGTTTACTCGTATCCCACATCTGTTTATCCTACGCTTTTAGATTCTATCGGCGTTTTACATGCAAGATAAACACGGGCTTCTTACAGCCCCGATAGCAGACACTCTGCGCACTATGACCATACCGACTATCTTCGGTATGGTGGCGATCTTGATGTTTAACCTTGTTGATACTTTCTTTATCTCATTACTCGGCACGCAAGCCCTTGCTGCTGTTAGCTTTACCTTCCCTGTCACCTTTGCGATTAACTGCATCACCATGGGGATTGGCATCGGCCTTTCGACGTGTATTGGTCGCTTACTCGGTCAAGGTTGCGCACAAAATGCGGCTCGTTTTACCTGCCACGGTTTATTGCTTGCGGTGTTGCTTGTTGGTTTGGCATCAACACTAGGGCTTGTCACGCTAGAGCCTATGTTTACTCTGTTAGGTGCTGAACCTGAGTTACTGCCACTGATATCCGAATACATGTCGGTCTGGTATTTAGCGATACCACTGCTTGTTATACCAATGGCTGGCAACAGCGCGATACGAGCGAGTGGCGATACCAAAACACCCGCTAAGATAATGATGCTGGCCGGCCTGATTAACGGCATTCTCGACCCGCTGCTGATCTTCGGCTACGGCCCTTTCCCGGAGTTAGGGATTCAAGGCGCAGCCATTGCTAGCGGATTCAGTTGGTTTGGTGCCTTGTGTGGTTCACTGTATGTGTTAACCATACGAGAAAAGCTGCTTGCTCTACCCAAACTAAAAAGCATCATCACTGACTGGAAACAGATCTTAACCATAGGTACTCCAGCTGCCCTTTCCAATGCCCTCAACCCACTTGCTGGCGCTATTATCATGATGATGTTAGCCAAACAAGGAACAGAAGCCGTGGCGGCTTACGGAGCTGCCCAACGTATTGAATCAATTCTTATCATTATATTGATGTCTCTGACTTCAGCACTTACGCCTTTCATGGCGCAGAACTTTGGCGCAAACAACCCTCAACGCAGCTTTAAGGCACTGTTCTTAAGCATGCGTTTTGCTGTGCTATTTCAGGGTTTGATTTTCTTAATGATGGTGCCATTGAGCATCCCTTTAGCCGCCCTATTTTCTCAAGAAGAATCCGTACGAGGCATTTTGTGGCATTACCTGTTAGTTGTGCCGTTTAGCTACGGATTCCAAGGGATTGTGATGATGTTAATCAGCGCTATGAATGCGATGCATCAACCACTCAAAGCCTTCCAGTGGAGCTTCATGCGCCTGTTTGTATTCACATTGCCGTTCGCTTGGATAGGCAGCCAAATTGATGGTGTCGAAGGGTTGTTTATTGGCTTAGCCTTGGGGAACATTGCCGGTGGGGTTTCAGGGTATTGTTTTGCGCTTCGTGTGAGGGCTAAAGCTAGCAAATAGCCCTCTGTCATTGCCTACAGCGAGGCCCGAGCGTGATAGGGAATCTATCTTTATGTTGTACACCGAATATGACAAGTAATACGTGGCATGAGATTCCAGACATTTCGTTCCTTAATCCTGGAATGACGAGAATAATAATGAACGAAGTTCTGGATGCGCAATGCAAAGAAGGGATTCTTTCTACCTTAGTCCTGTCACGACTCGTTTACTCGCACCTATCCCCCAAACTCCAGATACAAAAAAACGGCTACACTCACGTGCAGCCGTTCTAGTATTCGATGAAAGTTAAAACTATTTATCTAAAACAGTAATTACTTAACAATCACATCACCTGACATTTCAGCCGGGATTGCGATACCAGACAGAAAAAGCATCGTTGGTGCAAGGTCAGACAGCTTACCGCCTTCTTTGAACTCAACGTCTTTGCTACCTACGTAGATAAGTGGCACTGGTAGGTTAGTGTGCGCCGTGTGGATGCCACCCGTTTCTGGGTTTACCATCATTTCCGCATTACCGTGGTCAGCAGTGATTAGCAGTTGGCCATCGGCTTCTTTGATTGCTTCAACTACTTTACCCAGACATTCGTCTAGCGACTCTACCGCTTTAACCGCTGCATCGTAAACGCCAGTGTGGCCAACCATGTCACAGTTAGGGAAGTTACACACGATAGCGTCGTATTTGCCGCCTTTGATTGCTGCAACTAGCTTTTCAGTAAGTTCTGGTGCGCTCATTTCTGGCTGTAGATCGTAAGTCGCGACTTTTGGAGAAGCAACAAGTTGACGCTCTTCGCCTTCAAACTCGTCTTCTTTACCGCCGTTGAAGAAGAACGTCACGTGCGCGTATTTCTCTGTTTCAGAGATACGTAGCTGCGTTTTGCCTTCTTTAGATAGCCATTCACCGTAGGTGTTCTCTAGAGAAGCCGGTGGGAATGCACATAGAAGTGGGATGTCTGCTGCGTATTGAGTCAGCATCACGAAATCAATCGCTGGAAATACGTTACGAGCAAAACCATCGAAATCAGGAACGAACGCACGTGTGATTTCACGAGCACGGTCAGCACGGTAGTTCATGAAGATAACCGCATCGCCATCAACGATAGCTGCAGACTCTTCGCCTTCCGCTTTGATTTCAGTCGCTTTAACGAACTCATCGTTTTCGTCACGAGCGTAAGCCGCTTCTAGGCCAGCTACTGCAGTGTCGAATGTGAACTCTGCTTTTGCTTGAGTCAGCAGATCGTAAGATTCTTGAACTCGATCCCAGTTGTTGTCACGGTCCATAGCGTAGTAACGACCAATAAGCGAAGCCACACGGCCTTTACCTAGTTTAGCGAATAGCTCTTGGAAACGTGCAAGTGTGTTTTCTGCGCTACGTGGCGGCGTATCACGACCGTCTAGGAAAGCGTGTAGGTAGATTTTCTCTGCGCCACGCTCTGCTGCCATTTCAACCGCTGCATAGATGTGATCTTCGTGAGAGTGGACGCCACCTGGAGACATAAGACCCATGATATGAACCGCTTTCTCAGCTTTCACCGCTTTATCGATAGCGTTAACTAACGTTTCAGTTTGGCCGAACTCGCCATCTGAAATTGACTTAGTAATACGAGTAAGATCTTGGTATACCACACGACCTGCACCGATGTTGGTGTGACCCACTTCAGAGTTACCCATTTGGCCATCAGGTAGGCCTACATCTAAGCCAGAAGCCGAGATTAGCGTGTTAGGTTGGTTAGCAATAAGACCGTCTAATACAGGTGTATTAGCGTTCGCGATAGCGTTGTCTTGGTTGTCTTCACGGTAACCGTAACCGTCAAGGATCACTAGAGCCATTGGCTTCTTAGCTGACATAGGACTGACCTCGTTCAATTCAAAATAAATCGGTATAAAAACAAATTAGCGTAATTTTACTACAGTTTACAGTCAAAACTGTAGCGGAAGATCAAGAAACGTCGCAGGTAGGATGATCGGATATGAAAAAAAATGTCATTTACATTTTTATTCTTCCAATCAAGAACGTTCAATCAGTGATAAAGCGCTCATAAAGTCTCATGTACAACCGAGAAAGATCACGTAGATCCTACCTTACTCTTTTCTATCGAATCCAAATACACTAAAATTCACGAAACATACTTAATTAGGCTTAGTCGTGCTCCTTCCTTTACTTGATCTCGCGTTCTTATTCTTCTTTTCTCTTGCGACTATCTTTATTTTACGTAAATTTGCTAAGAAAATCGGTCTCGTAGATGAACCCGACTCTCGTAAGTTTCATAGCGGAGCAATACCACTCGTTGGCGGTATTTCAATTTGCATTTCACTTCTCTACTTTCTACTAAACAACCCAAACATTCTACCGAACACACCTCTCTATGCTGCGTGTATTCTCATCTTAGTTGGGGTAGGTTCTTTAGATGATAAGTTTGATTTAAGCTTCAAGTTGCGCTTCATGATCCAAGCAGGGTTATCTGTGGCCATGATGATGATTGGTAACATTGAGCTAAAAACGATAGGGGATGTACTCGGCAGTGGAGAGATCATTACGTTAGGTTGGTTTGGCTACTTAGTTACTATTTTTGCGGTAGTTGGAGCAATAAACGCATTTAATATGGTTGATGGGATTGACGGCCTACTAGGAGGGTTATCAGTGGTAACCTTTGGAGGTTTGGGGCTAATGCTCGCGTATGATGGACAGTACAACCTCTCATATATATGCCTAGTGTTAATAGTCGTTATCATCCCTTACATACTACTCAACTTAGGTGCATTTGGACGAAAAAGAAAAGTATTTATGGGGGATGCTGGAAGCATGCTGATCGGATTTACAGTTATCTGGCTTCTGCTTTTATCAAGCCAAAATGGAACATCTCCCCCCCTACGTCCCGTAACAGCTCTGTGGTTAATTGCTGTCCCACTAATGGATATGACTGCGATAATGATACGAAGGGTACGCCGTGGTGATTCCCCATTCAAACCGGATCGAGAGCACCTACATCATATCTTTCAAAGGTTAGGACTCAGCCCAAATCAAACACTAGTTTCGATATGCTCCATAGCAACTTTATTCGCAGCTGTCGGGATTGGTGCCGAAATAAACGGTGTTCCCGAATACATTATGCTTTATTTATTTTTGGCATGCTTCCTGCTATACGTAAAACTACTAAGTAAGAAGAGACACCAGGCACATAAATAAACTAATACTTCGAGTACTTACAGATAAAGTGTATTGCCTCTTTTTCAATGGTATATTTCGATAACGTTTTAGGCTCGCCAGGCTCAATGGGTAACCACTATAAGACCCTATCGGATACACCGACTGGCTATAAACACTTTTAAACTGATGGATTGATAACCACATGAAAGTACTACATATTTACCGTACTTGCTACCCTGAAACAAAAGGGGGATTAGAACAAGCTATTCGTTATATTTGTAAGGGCAGTAGTGAACAAGGTATCGAAAATACCATTCTAACATTGGGTATTGAGAATAAAGAATATCATTTTGAAGGCACGCGAATCATCGTCGTCAAGAAAGACTTCGAGATATCATCGAACGGATTTTCATTTCGTCTAATTCGTCGGTTTAGAGAACTAAGTAAGAAAAACGATATTATTCACTACCAATACCCTTGGCCTACAGGTGATTTACTCAGCATTTTTTCCGACAAAAAACCATCATTGGTCAGCTATCAATCTGATATTGTTAAACAAAAATGGCTAAAAAAAATATACTTCCCTCTTGAGCAGTATTTTTTGTCTAATGTTAATCGTATCATTGCGAGTTCCCCTCAATATGCGCAAACAAGTAAAAATCTAATCAAGTATGCCAATAAAGTCGATACTATCCCTCTTGCGATCGATGAATCTACTTATCCAAAAATCAGTGAAGACGATATCAAAAAGTGGGAAGACTACGTTGGCAGAGACTTTTACTTATTTGTAGGTGTGCTTCGATACTATAAAGGGCTGCAATACCTTCTTGAAGCAGCAAAGTTAAATGGGTTACCTATTGTAATCGCTGGTGATGGTCCAGAAAGAGCCAATCTAGAAATGTATATAGAAAAGCACTCTCTTACCAATGTAACACTCGTGGGATTTATTTCTGAAGAAGACAAAGTCGCACTTCACACACTTTCAAAAGCATTTGTTTTTCCGTCGCATTTACGCTCTGAAGCGTTTGGAATTTCATTAGTAGAAGCACAAATGTTTGGCAAGCCAATTGTAAGTGCAGATATTGGAACCGGTTCCTCTTATGTCAATATCAATGGGGAAACAGGGCTAACCGTTCCACCAGCAGACGGCTCACAATTTTCAGAGGCCATGCAAAAATTGGAAAACGATATATCACTGTGCCAAAAACTAGGAAGTAGTGCTCGCCAACATTTTGATAAAGAGTTCACAGCTAAGCGCTATGCTGATAGTTATATTACGCTGTACCACGAACTAATCTCATCAAATAATAATACAACAGAATAAATCATGAACTTCTCGAGGTAGCAGACGCTATCTTGAGGAGTTGATCAACTGTATTTGACCACTTAAAGCCTGAAGCCCTTTTTATACCACACTCTACCAACTTAGCTTTACGCTCAGGGTCTCTAATAAGCTCTAAGATCGCATTTGAAATGGAGACTTCGCTGCTAGGGTCTATCAGAAGAGCTCCGTTTGCTGCAACCTCTGCTGTTGCGCCCACATTAGAGGTAATAACAGGAGCACCCGAAGCCATAGCTTCAATAACAGGCAAACCAAAACCCTCGTATAATGACGGATAAACAAAAGCACCAGCCGATGCATACAAACGCTTTAAGTCATCATCCGCTAAGTACCCAGTAAATATTATTTGCCCACGCTCAACTAAGTCTTTCGCATTATCCATCAACTCTGAATTTTTCCAGCCTTGATCTCCAACCAAAACTAAAGGGTACAACTTACGAACTGAATCAGGTAAAAGCTTAAAAGCGTCAATTAACTTGTTTAGGTTTTTTCTTGGTTCCAACGTTGCAACACTAAGAAGAAAGTTATCATGCTCTATTTCGAGCGATTTAAGTAAAGTACCGCACTCTTGTTTAGAATGAGCCTTAAAGCCGTCAGAGACTCCCAAGTACAATGTCGAGCTTTTACTCTTACTGCTAGGAAAGAAATCATGAAGTTCATCTAAAATAAAATCAGAATCGACCACTATGTGATCAGACCTAGTAATGGTTCCCCGCATTTTATCCTTTAAATATGAAACCCTTGTGGCAGGGTGAAAGCTAGGATGAGATAAGAAAGATAAATCATGAACAGTTGTAATGGTTACTCCCAAATAATTAAATGGGACAAAACTTGGCTCAAAATACACATACCCTTGATTTGCAAGTATTTTTAATTGTTGTTGCGCACGTAAAGAAAGCAGATAGCTTTTTAACTGATAAATGCCAGGGACAGACCTCAATAGCTCCACTAAAAATCGCGTTTTAGGGCTTGGAGTGCTCTGGTTAGAGCTTGGAAGATGAAAACAAGAAACAAGACCCAATAGCGCATCTCGAGTTAATAACTTACCGTTTCTAATACCAACAACATCTATATCGCGTGAGAGTAACTCACTAAGAATATTAAGGGTATAGTATCCTATACCCGTTAATGGCATTCGTATTGGCGATACATTGATCAACAATTTATTTGGCATGGTACATATCGGTCAAGGTTTTCTCTATATTGATCAAGGGTGCCTGACCTGTTAGTAACGCTAGTTTTGTATTATCCCCACCCAACACTTTAATCTCATTGTCACGAACAAAGTCAGGGTTGACTCTAACTTGGATACTGTATCCTGCAATATTTTCCATCATCGAAATTATCGATTGCAACGAAATCACCTGACCAGAACACAAATTCACAATCTCTGACTCAGTGTCTGACTCCAAAAGGTTTGCATAAGCTAACGCTATATCACGAACATCACTAAAGTCGCGAGATACATCTGTATTACCTAGTTCTATCTCTAAAGCACTTTTCTTAAAATGAGATACTATTTTAGGGATTAAGAAATTTTCAGCTTGACCAGGACCAGTATAGTTAAATGGTCGGGTGATGATCATTGGGAATTGGTTAAACCAGAGCTTTGCCATATGCTCCATTGCAAGCTTGCTCATCGCATAATGATTAACTGGCGAAGGTAAAACTGATTCTGAGATGCATTGTACATCTTCAGGGTTACCATAAATGTTCGCACTACTAGCAAAAATAACTTTATCTAATTCTAGCTTAAGCTCTTTCGCTGCTTCTAGTAAGTTCAGCGCACCAAAAACATTGACGTCATAAAACGCTTTCTGGTCAGAATGCCCAACAAATGATAACGCAGCAAGGTGAATAATATAATCTGGTTTAACTTCATTTAGGCAGTCTACTACCGCATTGCGATCTGTCAGATCGCAAGCAACTTGGCCAGATTTGGCTTCACGGTATACTAACCCAATGACAGAGTAGCCCCTAGATAGTAACTCTTTTTCTACATACTTACCGGTGAAGCCATCAACACCTGTTAACAATACTTTTTTCATAATTGTATCTCAAAAAAAATGGCAACAGAAAACTGCTGCCATTTAGCAAAAAACGTTAAAGATTAGAACGAGAAGCCTTGTTCGTTACGACGAAGGTCTGCTTCAACCATCATTGCACATAGCTCTTCTAGTGTTGTTGTTGGTTCCCAACCAAGTTCTTTCTTCGCTTTTTCTGGGTTACCGATCAACAACTCTACTTCCGCAGGACGATAGAATTTTGGGTTAATTTTCATAACGACTTTACCCGTCGCTTTATCTGTCGCGGTTTCATTCTCTTCAGAACCATTCCACTCTAATTCAATGTCAGCAGCTTTAAATGCCATCGTAACAAAATCACGGACTGTTTCAGTACGATTAGTAGCAAGAACATAAGTATCAGGCTTGTTTACTTGTAGCATACGCCACATACCTTCAACATAATCTTTTGCAAAGCCCCAGTCGCGTTTCGCATCCATGTTACCAAGCTCGAGCACATCTAGCTTACCTAACTTGATTTTCGCTACAGAGTCAGTGATTTTACGTGTAACAAATTCTTGACCACGCAACGGTGATTCATGGTTAAACAAAATACCACTAGTAGCAAAAATGTCGTATGACTCACGGTAGTTAATCACCATCCAGTGAGCATACAGTTTTGCAACACCGTATGGGCTACGTGGATAGAATGGCGTAGATTCACGTTGAGGAATTTCTTGTACCTTACCAAACATCTCAGAAGTAGATGCTTGATAAAAACGAATTTTAGGGTTAACAATACGAATTGCTTCTAAAAGATTAACCGGACCAATACCCGTAATTTCAGCAGTAGTAAGAGGTTGGTCGAATGACACGCCCACGAAGCTTAGCGCTGCAAGGTTGTAAACTTCATCAGCACCCGTGTTTTGTAATAGACGAATGCTGCTAGACAAGTCTGTTAGATCGTATTCCACAAGCTCCAAATTAGGATGGTTCTCAATTCCTAACTCTTCGATACGCCAAAAGTTCACAGAACTTGTACGACGGTATGTACCGTATACTTTATAACCTTTTTCTAAAAGAAGTTCTGCTAGATAAGCCGCATCTTGGCCTGTAATTCCTGTTATTACTGCTGTTTTCATATCTGATCTCATATCTATGTTATTTCTTCGATTCGGCGTTTTTCAAAACCGTTCTCAATGAACCAAGTTGTTGTTGCAACAAATGCAAGAAATTTGCCATGGTCCAATATAATACCATTGCTGCTGGAAATGGGTAGAATAGAACGAGAAAGAAAGTCGCCATCATATAGAGTTTGAACTTTGTTTTTCGCAATGCTGCAGGTGAGGCATAGTCATCTTTGTATAGCAATGCACCTAAGCCTGTAATAATTGTCATTACAATTGGCAGCAAATTAAACTGGTTCCCTAAAAAAGGCAGAGTAAACCCGAGTGGAGCAACAGAATCTGGGTAAGCTAAGTTTTCAATCCATAAAAAAGACTCGCCATTGAACTGAGGCATTTCGCCCAGCGCCCCAAATATTGCCATCCAGAACGGTATTTGTATAAATAATCCAAGCATGGGTTTTAGAGTATAGAAAGGCGATACTCCAAACTCTTTATAAACCGCCATCAACCTATTGTGCGCTTCTTCACCGTCATAATGCAATTTGATTTCAGTAAGTCTGTCTTCTAACTTTGATCCGACCTCACTAACACGCTGTTGTGCTCTCGCAGTCATCCGATTGACTGGCCACATTGCGAGTTTAAAGATCAAAGAAAATACAACAATTGCCCCCCCCCAAGAAAGTCCGGCAAAATTCTGAATAACTTCCAAGATTTTCTGAACAAATATGGATAAGTATTTAATTGGAAGCACCGAGTTTGAATACAAAACCTCATCAATCACATGAGGAAATTCATAATAAAACTGATTTATTGGCAATGAATTATCGTAAAAACTTAAAGCCTTTCCCTGCAAACTTCCTTTTTTACAATAATTAACAACCTCTTCACTAATAATTTCAATTGCATAGTCACGATTTATAACATAATGATTTCCATTAATCTCACATCGCCCATCGTTGATAATGTCAAGCTGACTCCCGTCACCAACAACTATCTTAGTTTTAGAAAGATAGCTAGCCATACCAACTAACTTATCCTCACCGAAACAGTTTCCAGAAATAATAAATAAAATTAATACAGGAAAATTCTTAATAAACCTCATGCCAATAATTCCCAAATGATATATCCACCTTAAACCTACATTATCAATTAAACACCTAGAATAATACGCCATCACCCTAAATAGCGGCACGCTGCATTTAATACATAGTGAAAAATGAAAACCTATAAATCTTTAATTTTAACGGGAAAAACCCAGAGAGAAACACCTTGCATCTTGACTCTTGCCTACATCTTGGGTGATGTAGGGTTATTAAATGTTACCAAAAAATGATCAACTCTATATTCACTTAAAAGCAGTAATATTTAAAGGCTCAAACAGCAGAACATTACATATTAAAAAGAGAAAATCAATGCCAAACTATTCATTCATATTTATCGGATAAGCAAGAAACTAAGTACTGACTACCAACCTTAGAGCTATACCCAACACAATATACATGCTCATTTACATTGAACTTGTTTGTTATTTCCCCGTTAATTTTTCCGTTGTAAATAGCACCTACCGTACATCTAATATTGCTTTCAAAAGGCTCTAAGCCAATTTCTTTGTAATACGGATTATTAACTTTTCGTGGAACATCTGCAAATAACACGGGCTTACTTAAACCAAATGCATAATCCAAAGCCGCTCCTGACCAATCACTGATCATCACATCAGATTCATGCAGCGAGTCTTGCCCAGCAACATTATTTTCATAGATAAAATTAGCGTTTGATACGTGCTTTTTGACAATCTCATCCACTTTATTTTTCGAAAACTTAATCGTTTGTGGGTGCGGCCTTAATGTCACTTTATGACCTTCAGCTAACAATTGACCTACGAGCTTGAGACCAATTCCAGCTTCAATAATACAGTGTTCCCCCCAACTTGGTGCAACTAAATAGTGCTTAAACAAAGTGGTTTCTTTTACGGGTTTCTCACGCTTAGCGGCTTCATCAATAATAGCATCTAACCTTGCATAACCATGCTCGACCAAATTCTTTACAGGTAAATTGTACTTAGCCTCCATTGCACGAATCTCTTTTACATGATGAGGACCCGCACAAAAGATAGTATCAAAATGATCGAACGCACCTTTGCGATAGACCATATGCAAACTGACTAATGAATGCTGAACATACACATAGTGCACTTTGTGCTTAGAACGTTTCACCTGATATTGATGTAAATCAGGCATAGTCATAACCATAACATCGGTTTCAATGTTTTCGAATAACCAGTTGCGAACAAATCCTTCATCAATTTTAAACGCCCTAAATCGAGGGTGCTCTAACGCTAAACCAGGATCGTCTTTACCAGAACTGATATAACAAATATCAATATCTGATGTAGCCAGCACTTCGCGAACTAATCCTTCAAGATGAGGCCAATAATTTTTGCCTTCACTGTAGAAAGTCAGCTTCCTATATTCTTTAGGAAGTTGTAGAAAACCAATAACATTCTTAATATGAGTAAAGAATGACATTACGCTTCAACCTTATAAAATTGGTCTAACTCACCGCTCTTGGCCATTTCATGGTAATGCTCTAAGTCATCAACGGAATCTATCTCTAACCAGCCGTGTTGTACTTCTGCCGCTTTCACCTTCCAACCACTATCTATTAATAACTGTAAAAAGCTAGTCATATACATGTTGTCAAAATCTTTGCCATCGTAAGTTACATCTCGATCAAGCTGCTGATAAAAAGTAACCAAATCTTCGATCTTGTTCGATTTAATTTTTATTAAACCAGTATATTGCCCTTGAATGTTATCGTAGCTATCTGGTTTTTTACCTAGTTCGGTAATATAACCGTTAGGCTCCATTACTAATGTCTCTGCATCATCTAATGGATTTTCAAGTCTCTTCGACCACAGGTCACGCCAACCTTTATCAATCATCAGTGCAATATCTTCATCGCATGCCAGTAGCGTCTGTAGATTTGATTGCTGATAAACGATATCACCATAAGCAATGATAAGGTCTCCCCCCTCTTTACGAATGAACTCCATGGCTGAAAATAAGCTCTCAACCATATTGGTCTCAAAGTATCTTGGGTTATACGATGTACCATAACCAAACACTTCTAATTGCTCTTTTCGGTAACCTGTCGCAATATGAATGTCATCAATACCAGCATTATTTAGGGTACTAATTTGGCGCTCAAGCAATGATGTTCCTAATAGCGGCACAAGGCACTTCGGTATATCATTAGTTATTGGTCTTAGTCGAGTTCCTTGGCCAGCAGCCAGAACTAATACTTTAGTTTTTTTCATAATAAATTCGTTCTTATAAATTCAAAATCGGTTAAATCAAACCCAGATACTCTCTCAGGGTGCCACATCATCGCTAAAATTGAATACTGGCTGTGCTTAAAGGCTTCAATATATCCTTGATCATCCACAGCTAACGGCATTAACCCTTCCGCTAACCCCTGCTGAGTGATACCCCAAGAGTGATAACTATTTACGGTCCGGACCTTTATATCTTGACTAGTTGTACTGTCATTCTCGGTGAAAATTCCGTTAGTGTTGACGATAATCACATGATCTTTCGCTACATGTCCTTCAATTGTCTTAAGCTCACCACCAAAATAGCTATTCAGCATCTGCATCCCTCGGCAAATACCGAGCACAGGCAGCCCTCTTTCTATGGCAGAAGTTATGAGTGCCAGCTCAAAACCATCTCTCTCAGGGGCGACATCTTGAGCTTCACCGAGTAAAGTTAAGCTATTCCCCCCGCTCAATATAACTGCGTCCAATGCCAAGGCTTCGACCATGTCATTTACAGCTTCAGTTGGCAGGTTAGGTAAAGGAATAGGGATAAAACCTAACGCTAACGCAAAATCAGACCAACGCTGATCGAGACAATCGCGCCGCTCTAAATAATGCGGCACGACCTCTACTCGTTGTGTTATACCTACTTTCTTCATTCGAGAACTCGAATTAGCTGGCTTACACAGTCCAACTCAATCTTACTTGCGCTAGCAAGAGAGTCATACATTTTCTCACCTACTCCAATTGCAGCAGGTAGCCCAATCTCAGCAGAGCGGATTGCCATATGCGAATTAGCACCACCATATTGAGTAATAAGACCAAGAATTCCCTGACCAAATAACCAGTCATATCCAGGATCAGCTTGCGGGATAAGTACTATTTTCCCTTCTAAAGTAGTAGATGAAGCACCATCAAGTTGAATTAAAGTCCCGATAACCTGGGTTGCACCAATGTAATTAGGTTGACTCGATAAGCGCTCAAAACTGTAAAACTGTTCCTCGCTATCGATCAGCGATGGCAGTTCAATTACCTTTGTCAGCAGATGGGATTTTTTGCGTAGCTCTATCTGAGCTCTGACTAAAGATGTCGAAGTCATATTCAGTTTTATTTGCTCTAAATCTGAATAGGTCATATAAGATAGATCATCGCGAGAAAAACCGAGAGTTTCACCCAAGTCAACGCAATAGTCTAAGCTTTTACTTAAGTTTTTAGTAAATTCAAACTTAACCTTTTCCCGATTTTGAGTCGCCTCAATTAGGTACTGGATAAGGCTATCAACCGAGATAGAAGCTCCAAGTCCGTTTAAAAAGTGTTGTACCGAGCCTCTTTCTTCATCATTAAAACAAAAAGAGATGATATGGTCATCATCAGATTTATTATCCGGTGATACTAGGTACTGATCAGGGTCCTCCCAATACGCACTAGTTGATAACTCATAAGTACCAGGTCTCAAATGTCCATAGGATTCGATTAATGCCTCTTGGGTAATCTCACCACTAATAAACTTCTGTTTATCTTTTTCAAACTCACCCGCAACCGTATCGAAACTACTCAAAAATTGAAGTCGCCTTTCATCCGATAGTGCTCCGGTACTAACTAGACTTTTAAGTACAGTC
The DNA here is from genome assembly GCF_041472735.1 of Vibrio sp. 10N.261.46.E11. Taxonomy (NCBI): domain Bacteria; kingdom Pseudomonadati; phylum Pseudomonadota; class Gammaproteobacteria; order Vibrionales; family Vibrionaceae; genus Vibrio; species Vibrio sp. 10N.261.46.E11. The sequence goes on along the minus strand of NZ_JBFRQW010000019.1, from coordinate 67,988 downwards.
GTCGCGACAAACCCTGCTCTTGCTGCATGAGAAAAAGCTAATGTTCCATATTTTTTGCAGTCAGAAAGCAAAGCATAAGCTTTATCCACCTCACTTAGCGATGAACTGATAATGTTAGATCTTCGTAAAGCTAAACGTTGAATCGATGACGTGTCAGATTCCAAACGTGATAATGCATCTGAAGTTATCAATTTCAAACCTGATTCAAGTTCTTCAATATCAGATATCGTCACATCATATGGTTCAAAACGCGCCAACGCTGCCTGCTTAAAGTCCGGGGTCCAAATAGTAAACGCTACATCAAATTCTAACTTGTCGTGAAGTTGCGGGTTATCAGATAAGATTTTAATATAAGCATTAACAATACGCTCGGAAGCATCATCAGATAAAGTAACTGGCAAAAAGGAGTTTAGGCTAGCTCTTACATCAATATAAGGTTGACCTGAAAATGCGACAATTAAAGGGTGAGGGCTAACATCCCTATAACCAAACTCTGATCTTTGTTTGGCCCAAATAACATTGGTAATTAGCTCTTGATATAAACTAAATGCCAGAGGCTTAGGTCTAGTCCCTATAATTTCAGCAGGATTCCAATCTGGCATGTTAGCAAACAAGGTTCTATCACCAAAAATAAACGGTGAGGGAACTTGCATCTTATTATAACGAGATATGTCTTTTTTTATCGACTCTTCGATTCTCTCAAAGTCAAGATCATAGTTATCATGATTGACAACAACAGGACGAACTTGGAATATATGAACTACACCATTTTCTGCGATTGCAAATTCGATATCTAATTTGTCATAACCAAGTAGGGTTTCTAACTCCTGTACTGCTGCTAATACTGGAATAAGTTCTGGAGCTGTTGTGGTAAGTGCTTGTGGTTGGAACTTACTGACCAAAACGGTCCTTAAATCAGAGTATGTCCCAGCAGTAACAGATTCTGTTGATTGCGTTTTGTCGTCAAAATTAAATCGATAGTAAGGAGCACCAGACTCCAACGTACAAGTGAAAACCACACCAGCACAAGCTACACCTTGCAAAAACTCCTGCACAAGAACTTGGTCACAACCTCTTTGTATTTCACCATAAGAGTTGACAACATTTTCGATCGCACTTGATAACTCACTACAATTGTAACTATGAACATTTAATATACTTTCAAAGCCACCTGCATTAGATGAATCCCAATTATCTTCACCTTTAGAACTACTTCGTACAACTAATTTGGTATCGCCAAAGACGGCACGAATATCTTTTATGATCGCTGCTTGATTATCAGCCCACTGTTCTGTTGTGAAGTTTTTCTGTTTACCGATATGACTTTTTTTAACCAAAGGCTCTAAGCGAGCTAATGTGTCAGCTTTCGTACCTAAGATAAAACTTGCTATATCTTCTGGATTGTTAAATTCAGCCCAATCACCTTCAAGATCAACAAAATCAATAGTCAAATTCTGTAACTTAAAGAAGGCTATCAGGTCCAACAGATTGCTACCGATACTTTCTGCTGAAGAACCGTCCGCTTTGGCCGAATTTAATGACTGAACTGCATTTTCGTTTAGATACACTAACCCTGTAAACTCAACCTCTTTCCCATTAACGTCCAAGGTTTCTGCTTTAACTATATCTTCTGAACTTCTTGAAGAAAAACGCTCCATCCAAAGGCTATCTACGGCTAAGACAACATCTTTGCCTACTTGGGATAATTTGTTAATTGAGTCCGTTCTGAATAGAGTATCACTATACGATATAAGTACAGGCTTCCCTGAAAACGGAGCGTGGAATAAAGTATTTAATACACTTTTTTCTTCCCATTGAGGCTCTACTAAAAAATTAAGCTGAGGATAGTTTTCAGCAATTTCTTCGATATGATAACCACCTAAAAAGTACGTATCATCAATAGATGCTATAGATTGAAAGCTATCTAACTGCCAATCCATAGCTTTAAAGTTCGACGCGATATTTTTTAATGCTGACGGTTTTTTACCGCTTGCAGGCCTGCCCGCACCTAGAAAATACAGTTCACAAGACATTTCTATTTCTCGCCTTTATTTTCTTCTTCGACTTTCTTACTTTTACCCTTAACAAATAACGATTTAATTTTATACCAATAGGTTTTTATCGCCAAACTAACAGCTACAAATCCACCTACAATTGCTGACATGATCGCACTACCTGAACCAGGGTCGATATATGCCATTGCCGGCGGAACCCATGAAGCCATAAAAGTCATAAAAGTCATCGTTATATAAAAAGTAATTTTATTCATATATATTTATTCCTTAAAAAAATATCCGCCTTCTTAGAAGGCGGTTTCGTCTGTAGTTATAGAAGCTTCAGTGAACATTGAAAACTTCACATAATATTTTTACGCTATGGATCTGCTTAGGCTTCTTGATTATCAAGAATTGTTCAGCGACTCCGACATCAACAGAGCCGTGGACTTCCCAATATTTATAGCTTGAGCAGCCGCTTCTAATTTGAAATCAGCGCTAAATAGTCGTCTTGTACGTTTTCCCATAGTGCCACCTGTTAACTTATGAGGTGATTATATCACCTCTAACTAAATAACCAAATTCAACACACCACAACAAAGCTACTAAAGAGCATCATCCTGTAGGCGTTCGAAGTTAATACTATGTATACGCATATCACCCGAACCTTTGTAATAAACCCTCACCTCAACAACTTCTGTTTCACCATCGAACTCGATAACTGTAGTTACTTCCCCGTCTCTTCCGTTTGTACCATACATATTTTCACGAAAGGGTCTTTTTTCACCAAAATCACCAACGATATCCCACCAAGCTACATTAAAATTGGTGGGGCTATCGGAATCATATTGAACAGAGATTCTATAATGACCTTTGGGAGGGGTAATGTAAGGACCATAGCTTAAAATGCCCTCATTAGAAACTCCATCAATAGCCTCAATGTAAGAGTCTTTGAACGTTCCGACTCTAGTTTCAAACTCCGATGCAGCATACTGTCGAATTATTTCCTGTTTAGTTCTCACAGGTATGCCTTGCTCATCTCGGGAATATTTTTCCCAAGATTCGAAATTAGCCTTGTCAGCTGAGATTCCATAGGGCGTAGTTGGGGGAAGAGCATCCTTCTTACCAAATGAATGATGCCACTTATAATCCAAAAACTCCCTTACTCTTTGTTCAGGCCTATCATGAGATAAAAGGGGGATACCAGGAAACTTGCTTGTAACACCAACGGCATCAAGAATAGTCGCCGAAATATCAGATAGCGAGGCTGGATATCTATCAACTCTAAATGGCCCGGAAGAGTTTATAGGCTTAATCATCAATGAGGATGATGCAGATGAATATGGGACCCTTAATAGTGGAAACAATGCAGATAGTTCAGCAGGGCGGTAATTTGAACCATGATCGGAAGAAACGATAATCAATGTATTATCATATATTCCAAGCTTTTTAAGCTTATTTATAAAGTCACTCAGGTGACTAAGCGCACAAGCAGTCTCTCCCATTCTGTTACTTAACGAATGTTGTCCAGGGGCTTCTAGCGGCATGCATTGGGCGTTAAGCCAAATGGGTGAATGTGTCATCAATGAATGAAAGAACCTATAAGTTGGATCTTCTGATTCAATTAACTTAACCTGCTCGTTGTATTTACTGAACAGCTTATGAGATAGGCCTACATAGCTTGTTCCAGCATACACATCTTCTTCTTTTTTCCAAATCTTTTGAATCAACCACGCTTCATCATTATATACGTTATTCTTAAAAACATCGGGAGTAACCCTAAATAGAGCCAAATCCAACAATTGAAGATACTCAGAGGAATATAATTGTCCATTATTTAAAGTTCGTTCACCAATAACGCTGCAGTTTTCAAAAAGACCATAATTACATCCGCCATGATTTGAAACCGAATACCCTTCATCCTCTAGAACGGCTGGCAGAGTATTCCTGGATGCAACAATAGATGATAGAAACTCTTTTTTTCCTCCTAAATAGTTATCATAGATACGGCCGGTTAAAATAGCAGGAATTGACATCTCCGTGGTGGGGTAATTGGAGGCTGTATCTGGGAAATGAGTAAAGCCTTCAAACATTTCTTTATAATCTTCATTGCTTTTAATTAATTCATCGAGCACGTCACCTTGGAGCTCATCAAATAAAAAATGAATTACATTCAAGCCTCTTGAGAAAGTAACAACCTCCTCCGAAAATCCCACAGGTTCATTCGAAAAAAACTCTCCTCCATTTCTAGAAAAGTGAAAAGCATTTAGTGTCGTAGTTAACAGCGAAATCAGTATTAATGAGATCAAAATAGCATTTAACTTAACTAAGGTCATGAATCTGTGAATAATTAAAAATAATGCACAGACGAATAATATTTGAAAAAAAGAAAGTAACGACCAAGTCTCAATCTCCAGCCCCCTTCCATCAATTTGACCGTAATTACCGAAAAGAAAAACAGATAAAAACCATGAAGATACAGCTACAGTGCCCAAAGCTGACACAAGAAACCGTCGTAGCAGTGGAAAAGTCCCACCAAAATAAATTATTGTCATAACTATCATAACAGTAATAATTGGTAGTACAGCTCCCTTTAAAAGAGTCACAAACTCAACATTTGTTGATTCATGGTTACTAAAGTAAAGGTCTAATGGTATGAACAAAAATGTCACACTTGAAAACAACATAGAAGCTAGTAGCAGTGAAGTGATATCATTTCTATAAAAACATTTACGAAAAAGCTCACGCACCCTTATAAAACTCAACATAAATATACCTAGGTGTCATATGATAGACAAAATTTAAGCAGAGCTACTCTCGCGAGAGAAGACCCAAAGCTTATATACAAAATACGTAACTGTCGGCGATACTGTTATTACTAACAAGATCCCAAAAAGATAATGCCACCCCATTAATTCAGCTAGAGCCGATAAAGCGATGGTCATGACTAAAGCCCCTGTTGATGCTAGCAAAAACTTCAAATATCCTCTAACGTGCATCGCAGAGGGGAAAGCCCACCGAGCATTCATAAGATAAGATAAAATATTTGTCAGGAAGAATGCAACTATATTTGCGATAACTGGATTCAAATCAACAATCTCTACACTCAACATCACCCACAATGTATGTATGAACGTATTAACCCCACCTATCAAACAGAAAATAATCAGAGTTCTATGCTTTAATATTAACTTCTTCATTTCACTCCGCCGATCTTAGTGTTTTCCTTACAATATAAACGGGCCTATTTTTCACTTCAGAATAGGTTCGCCCTAAATACTCCCCCAGTACACCGATACCAATTAACTGTATTCCACCAATGAATAAAACCGTAATCATAATAGATGCAAAACCAGGCGTATCAACACCAAATACAAGTGTTTTAAGCACTAAATATATAGCGTATACGAAAGAAGATAATGAGATTGAAATCCCTATATATGTCCAAGCTCTTAATGGGACTGTACTATAGCTTGTGATTCCTTCTAAAGCGAAGTTCCATAACTTCCAAGTATTAAAACTAGTCTTCCCTGAAGCTCTTTCCGCCACATTATATTCTATAGTAACAGATTTAAATCCGACCCAAGCAAAGACACCTTTCATAAACCGATGAGACTCTTTCAATTTATTGATCTCAGCCACTACAATGGCATCCATTAAACGAAAGTCTCCAACCCCAGATGGCACATCTATATCTGATATTAAGTTATGGAACTTATAAAAGGCATTGGCAGTGATTTTTTGAATTCTTCTATCAGTGTCTCTATTTGCTCTTTTTGCTAAAACTACTTCATTGCCTTCTTCCCACAAAGATACCATCTCCGGAATCTTTTCAGGTGGATGCTGTAAATCAGAATCAATTATTATAACTAAATCACCTTTCGCATTGTCAAGGCCAGCTGAAAGAGCGGCCTCCTTTCCAAAGTTTCTCGATAAATCTATTATACAAACATTAGGATAGCGTTCTTTCATTTTGACCAATCGTGAATAAGTCTGATCAGTACTACCATCATTGATTGCTACGATCTCAAGTTTGTAATTTTTTAATTTTTCATCAAAAACTGAAGAAACACGAGTAAAAAAATCCTCGACACCTTCTTCTTCGTTATAAAACGGAGCAACAACACTAATTACTTTTTCACCCATACCAAAAACCTTAAATTTAAAACAAAAACCATCCTAGCTATATGAAATATAACGAATTAGCTAAGAATTTAATTAAAATCATGTCGCTTATACACTTGGCATATATGCATTTTTGATTCTAATATACAATCCAATTCAATCCCTGCAGGGAAAAACCCCTCAATGACTTTCACGTCAACGTAATCCTCTTGAACAAATACAAAGGCGGCTGGATTATTTATCACAGCAGCTACTTCCTCCTTTATCCCCGTACAAGGAGGAGCATGTCGAGCTATATACCCTGTGTTCATCTTCATACCACGCTCCGATACATATTTCATCAATGGTAGTAATGTATTATGTGTTGACGACTTAGTTGGGCATCTAAATTTTGGATAAAAATATATTTCAGAGACATCATTGTCAAAAAAGGAATCCATAGCCTTTGGGTCAATAACAACATGTGCTTTTTTGGCTAATGACGATGAAAAAATATCAAGTCTATCATTCAAGTCTATAGTTTGAATGACAGTAAAAATTAAGAGTACTAGCGCGCCAACTAACTTGGGTGTCCGTCTTGAAATTATAACTACAGAATATATAACGATTGCATATCCCACCGGCCAAAAAAATCGACCTGATGCACGAAATTGCGAGGTAATCTTATCCATTATGTTAGGGTATTCAATAGTAGCAATTTGAACATTTCCCCAATAGACTTGGTTCGATAGAGAGTACACTGTAAACAGAACAAGTAGCGCCAGCAGTGATTTGTGCCTTAACAAGTATTCATAATTATTCTTTTTATCGAGACTTACTGCCCAAATAAATAAAACCAGCACACCAAGACCTAGATAATTAAACCCTTCACCCTGCCCAGGCCTTGGCATCCCATTAATTTTTATCAAATCACCGCCAGTAATCGGCGAAAGAATATTCATTGAGTAATATCCGAACCCCCAATCTTTCGAAATACCAGACAAAGGGAATGGCAACAATGTAATTAGCATCGTTAAAAATAAAATTAACACAGGAAAAACAAAGAAAAGCATTTTCTCTCGAAGGTCATGCTGATTCCATAGATGTAAAATAGTCGCCACATAAATGGAGAAACACATTACAAATAAGTATATGTTTATATAAAACGAGAAGGTTAAAAGAATTATAAACACTTTAAACTGCACTCGGTCTAAAGCCGTAGAGCGGATATATAAAGCAAATGAAAACAATAACAACCAATGAGTCATTAGCGATATATGACCTAGACGGGCCATTAACGTAGGACTCAATACAAACATAACACTAACAGCAATCAGCGCAGCCCAAGAATTTATCTTAAGTTCTTTAAGTATCCACCAAGCTGCGACTCCCTGCATCAAAAAGCTCAGAGCAACCCAATAACCAAATGGATTAAATGGAAAGAAACTCTCAGGGACAAGCACTTTTAAAGCAAGAGAATATGCAGGTATTATATCTACAAATGTAGCTCGGGTTCCTTCCGGATAATTAAAACTATCAAATGCCAATAACGGCCAACTCCAGGGCGCCTTGAAATAAGAATTAAACCCAGAAACATACTGTGTTATATCACCGTTTTCGGTCTTCCAATACTCTGAGGTCCCTGTAATGAACCCCTCCGGGAAAAACAAAAACAAAAATAACAACACACAGGAAATTACTATTGCTAAAGCTCCTACTGTATTGGAACTATTAACATTTTTAATTATACTATTTTCCATTTTTCACTCTGTAACTTATAGTTACTTTTATATTAACGAACTCAGTACCGACTAATAATCAGACCGCCCCACCTTTGAAAGTGACTTAACTTCTGATTTCTATAGTTATAATTTCAAGAATACACTCTTGTTATCAAAACAGCCCCCCTGAACTATTGCAATATGTAATTTTAGCTTGCTGTATTTATTAGGCACAATCATTTTAAATTTTACCGTATTTCCTGACCAGTAAATTTTATGTTGCTTAAAATAAGGCCTATCACCATTGAACAGCTTGGAGATCCCTAGCTGCTCCAAGCTTCTTCACTACTATTGATAATATCCCCTCAAGGTATAAAACTTCTTTCGTCTAAACAACACCAAGAGGGGATACCACACTAGACGCCCTTGAACACTCTCAATTAAGGGGGGGGATATGCACCCTACGACCACACTACTGTTTGCAATACTTTCTAAACATCTTAATTTTTCCTATTTATTATGAATGGATAGTACTTGAAATAGATCAGCTGCACTTTCTGACCATGACTTCCAAGGTAAGTCATCAGAAACAGGGTATCTGCCATCATGGTAAAGGTTCAGCCACTCACCTATAGAGTTGCATAAAGCATCTGAGGTTTTGCCTGAAAAATAGAATGCATGCTGACCAGCCACTTCGCGAAAAACAGGAATGTCTCGAGCAATTATTGGCAACTGGTATTGTGCAGCCTCGATCAGTGGTAAGCCAAAACCTTCAGCTTCACTTGCTGCAAGCAGGCAAGTAGAGACGGAGTAAATTTTTTCGAGGAACTCATCACTAATACCGTCCAACCAAAACAAACGTTTACCTAATTCCGAATGCTGCGAAAGTGTATCTATAATTTGGGGAATTGTACGACGTTCATCATCAGGCAACCCTTGCCAACCCTCCTTTCCAACAATTACTAACTTTACGTTATAGCCTTCATTCCAAAGCTTTTCAAATGCCTCAATTGCTTGAAGGTGACCTTTACGAGGCTCTATAGTCCCCACCATCAAAAAAGTAGGCTCAACAGTCAACATGGCTAACTGCGCCTCAGCTTCAAATGGCATTCCTTCAGTTGGCCTTGTCGATTCAATATCGGCCCCTAGATGAAACCAATCAATACTTAATGGCCTTATACGTTCAACTAACGTATTACTTCTCCAATCATTAAGCTCGTCCGCTACAGCTTTTGATATACATACTACCTTATCCGCAATTTGACATACAGATTCTAACCAGCCGATAAAAGCAGCTTTCGCTCCTGGAGGAAACACGTCAGGGTATTTATACGGAAGGAGATCGAAAACAGTAAAGGTGATATTTACACCAATATCTCTTAACCTATCATATACACCAGCCTTTTGGGCTTCCACAACAACATGTCCTGCCAGGTCTGCAGCAAAGAGCTTATCTCCCGGAAATGCTTCTATAACATCATCATCGATCCATTCACTTGGACACTCAAGCAAGTCCAACGTATAACTACGAGCATAGCGATATTGCCATACCCCACCCTGAAGAGTTAAATAGACAGGTTCTACACGAAATCCTTCTGGCGGGTTATTTATAAATTCAAGTAGAAGTGCTCGCGCTACTCGCTCTATACCAGTTTTCAAATCAGCTTGTCTAGTTGCGGTAACATCTATAAATAACGTTCTTGAATAGCGTTTAATTGGCTGATTTTGAGCGATACAGCTAGCCATATGTTTTAGATATTCTTCATCAGCCGCTAAGTGCTTGCTTTTACCTAGGCTAGCAATTAAATGCTGACAATCAGATTGTTTACTATTATAAAAACGCTCAATCGATTCTACATATTTTTTTGCGCAGGCATCTGGGGAGTGATGGATATCAATCGTTTTTTTAGCTTTTATTGACAAGTCACGACGTTTTCCAGTACCGGTCCGTAGAGTTTCTAATGCACGAATTAAGTCCCCATCTTCAAATTCATCATCAAGCATCCATACTGTATCTGATGATAACTCAGCCATAGAGCCATTCGCATTAACAATTGTGGGTATACTATAATTCATACAATCCATTACCGCAGCTGACGTCTCACCACGCGAACGAGTACGAAGTTGGACTGCCATGTTAGCAGTGGACAAGTACAATTTAAATTCATCTAAACTAACCCAGCCGGTAATACGAACGTTATGACTGGCTTTATTACTACTAATCATTTCGCATAATGCTTTACCAAAATCACCTTCATGATTTTGACCTACAAAAATCAAATAGCAGCTCGAATCTTTAGATAGAGAGCTAGCTAGCCAAGCCTTTATAAGACGATCATTTAATTTTGTTTCATCTACCCCACCATAAGAGCATACGACAAATGCATCTTCAGGGATGTTAAGTCTTTCTCTAAATGTACTCGATTGATGGAGTTGAGCTGGTTGGCGTAATAGCGGAATGACACTCCAATCTGAACTCATTTTATTATTGAACCACTCTTTCGCCAGCTGCTTAGAATAATTTGAGTGGACGATAACCCCATTTGCAAGTTGTAATATATTAAGATTACATGGATATTTGTACATTACCTTTTCGTTATCAGCAAGATGAAATCTGTCCCTTACCGCATGATAACCATGTGTATGGTAGAGGTCTTTCGTCCAGTGAAACAACTCTTGCCCCGTTAGTTCCATATAACGGCTGTAGCCACTCATATAAAAATCGTGCAAGCAAATGGTACCAGGCACTTCTTTGAGTAACGGATACATATATTGATGAAAAGGCGAGTTTCCAAAGTGATAAAGAACACGATCATATTTATCAGAGTTTTTTAACAGCCATTCAGCAGAACGAATATGACAGCTTTCATTAACCCATTGTTCAGTAATACCCACCTGAGAAACTATGACATCAATATCATAATAAGAACTGAGGGCTGGTAGTAAGTCAGCACTGTAATCAGCAATTCCAGTTTTTTCAGGCGGAAGAGGGGAAACAAAGGCAAGCTTCTTACGTTGGCCTGTCTTCGAATTATCTGACTTTTTCACATCTCGACTTAATATTGTTTCAAATGCAGTTATTGCACTCTTTGCGCTTCTATCCCAAGAAAACTTCTTGGCTTGGCTTAACCCAGTAAGGAGCAACTTTTTCCGATAATCTTCATCGGTAAGTACCCTTTCCATCTTGCTAGTAATCTCCTCTTCAGAAAAGGGATCAAACAGCGCCTCTTTAGAGCCTATTACTTCCGGTAAACTGGATGTATTAGCGCCAATCACTATCGCACCACAAGACATAGCTTCCAAGGCCGGTAAACCAAAGCCTTCATGCCAAGAGGGAAATACATAAAGTTCACATAGATTATAAAGCTTTACCAATTCTTCATCGGTGATATATCCAGTTAATATTAATTCATCTGAGCGCAAGCCTGCAGTCTTTGCTTCCTGTTTTAACTGCAGGGCATCCCCTTCTGCCATTTTCCCTGCAAAGACCAATTGATGAGTTTTTCGTAACGGACTTGAAAGCTTTGCATAAGCTCGAATTAAACGCGGAAGATTTTTCCGTTCATCAACCCCACCCGTATAAAGTAAAAATGGTCGGGTTATACCAAATCTATCTCGGGTTACTTCCGTTTGTGCTTGATCAAGGGCTAATGGCTGAAAGCTGTCTTCTACCGCAGTAGATACATTAACAATAGATGATTTATTTAAATCAAGTGTTACTCTAGCTTCATCTTGCGAGTATTCCGAGATTGCTAGTAGTAGCGAGGAATGCTTTAAGTGTTCTATTTTTCGCTGATAATATTGCGCATAAGCAGGGTTAGGTTTAAGGTACTGTTCTGGATTTAATAAAGGAATTAGATCATAAAGTGAAACGCTGACCGGTGTTGTTTTGTCAAACCTACCAATGCTAGTAATTGCATCATCACCATAACCTTCGAATAAACTAGTGATATGAACTATATCTGGTTGTAGGTTTGCAATAAACGCTTCCCGAACGAGCTCTGCTGCCTCTCGGCGCCACATGTTTTTTATTTCAACTTCACATACTGGTCCTGGTACGTACCAGACTCGAATATTTTCTTGTGGCAGGAGGCCATCAAATTCAGCTCGAATGGGTTCAATCGTATCGGCTAAAAGCCCATTAAGCACAATAATAATTTCATGTTCGCCACGGTTACGAACTATGGCTTTCACCAATGATAGGCTATATCGCCCAATACCACGGAAACGACTTTCTGTTTGTGCCCCTTGCAAATCAATGACGATACGCATTAACCTTTCCTTCTGGATTCTGCTTCGATTGTAGACTGTAACTGTAAATAAATATCTTTTGCATAAGGCGTTAATTCACCAGAGTCTACAGAATGTATTTTTGGTGTTATATTTTTGGGGGAAGGGTTTTGTTGAAAAGCTCTCAAACGTGCATCAACACCTAACTTTCGTGCTAATTGGATACAAAAGTTTTTTAGTTTTGGTCGTGTAGTTATAAAAGTAATTGATTTTGACACAACAATACCAATAACCTTTACTAATAAGGACTTAAATCGAGCCTTAACTCCCATAACCCTGAGTAATTTCAGCTGCAGTGCAAACCACTTAAATAGTGTTGTAATACGCCAAGAACTTGACTGTAACATTGTACTTATCCTAGCTTCGGCTTCACTCGCTTTGGCTTC
>NZ_JBFRQW010000019.1:0-54680 GCF_041472735.1 Vibrio sp. 10N.261.46.E11 | reverse complement strand
CTTTGGCTTCGGCTTCACTCGCTTTGGCTTCTGCTTCACTCACTTTAGCTTCTAGCTTTCTCGCTTTAACAATTGCTTGATGCATCGCCTGTTCAGCTTGAAGAATCAAATATTTATTATTGTTATCTTCGGACTCGAATTTCTGATGTAAAACAGAAAGATCAGACATGTAATTTCTTGTAAGCTCTCTTGCTCTTTCTGAGTCTTTTAAAATTTGATTAGTACTTAAATTTTCGTCTTGGCGTAGTTTATGAGGCGAGTATTCATATCTTAAAGACAATACTTTTTCTAATAATTCATTCTCATAACCAACTTTTAAAAATAAACTATGAACAGAAGATTCAATAGCGGTAAAAAACTCAATATCTTTATTGGCAAAGTGAGCTTGTGGAATTTCACAATCTGAAAAATCAAGACCCTGCACCCCTCTATTCTGGAGTTCGTTAGATACTAACTTTTTATAATCATCAGAAATTGATAATTTATCAATATTAAACAAGTAATCGGCCTGCTCTGAAGCCTCAATTAAGCTTAATAACCAAATAGTGTAAAATACAAAGTAGCTATCCTCAGCGTTTAATTTTTTATTTTTATAAAAATTAAGCGCTTTAGATAGATCTTTTTCATTAGATTTGGGGATATTAAGTTTTTTAACAATTCGTTCTATAAGATTAGGGGGATTATTGGCATTTAATATCCAAATGTTGGCTGCATCAAAATAATCAGTTACTTTATATGACCACCACTGATCCCATGGATTTCTCCAAAGGTAAAGATGCATGCCCGCTATATTTTTTTTAATTGCTGAAATCCTTGATGTCAGCCTGCATTCTTGAATCACACAACGATGTTCACTATTTCTAATAATTGATTGCAGATACACACATAAAGAGTTCACGTTATTATCAAAATAATTGGTATAAATATCCTCTTTATTTAAGTGATGTAATGTATCTCCCGCTATATCATACAACTCTGCAAAGTAAGATTTTTTTAATAAAGGGTGCCTTAAAACTGAATTTTCTTTATTTCCTACTGTTTCGTTTAGTATTTCAAAGTCAGACAATGCCAAATAACTTATTTCATGAACAGGTTCTTGATACGAAGTATATAATTCATCTTTTTCACGAAATTTTTTAAAAACATATGTGCTACCTGAACGAAATAAACTATGAACAAATATAGGTTCATTACTCTTTTTTATTTTTTCATTATTCACAATCTTTTTAATCCAAATTTTACGGGTGTATTTATCAAACCAGATTTTACGTATGTATCTTCATCATTAACAATGCGAAAAATTAACGCATCAACGCGCCGATGTAAAAAAGTGGGGGAATCTTCACTATCATCTCTAAGGCCTACATTGATATAATAGGTGTCAGGATAAAATGTATTTTTAAGATCAAATTCAACTTCAATGATATCCCCTTTTTTATATTTTTGATGTTCTACTTTACAATCAGAAGTATCTACACCAAGCAACGTAATTCCATCCTTAGTTTTGATAAGAAATGAAAATATTATATTTTCCACATCCTCATGAAATTCTACTTTATATTTCAATTTCATATTCGACTTACTATCGAACACATTGGTTTTTTTATTATTGATATTTTCTAACCAAAGAGACTTTATTTCTGCTCGCTTGTCACCATATTGGATCTCGCAATTACTAATGAGTTCTGGATCGACTTTTTCTATGGTTTCTGCTTCCTTTACAGTTTCGGTGTCCTCTACAGTATCGGTGTCATGAACGATATTAAAAAGTTCCTTTTCATACTGTTCGGCAATACTTTTTGCATCGCCAAAACCAGATAGTTTTCCTTTGTTTAACAAAAGCCCTTTATCACAAATTTTCTTCATGCTTTCAATATCATGGGTCACAAAAAGCAAGGTGGTACCTTTACTCTGAAATTCCTCGATTCTACGAAAGCATTTACGTTGGAAAGAAGCGTCTCCAACGGATAGTGCTTCATCAACAATAAGTATATCTGGCCTAATAGCAGTCGCAACTGCAAAAGCTAGACGAACTTGCATCCCACTCGAATACACCCTTACTGGTTGGTCAATGTAATCACCAATATCAGCAAAATTCTCAATTTCAGAGAAGCACGAATCTATCTCTTCAGTACTAAGACCTTGAAGCTGCCCTGCCATATATACATTTTGTCGACCAGAGAAATCGGGATGAAAGCCCATACCTAATTCAAGTAATGCCGCTATACGCCCTTCAACAATAACGTCTCCTACTGTAGGTCTTGTGGTCCCTGTTATCATTTTTAGTAGTGTACTTTTACCTGCACCATTAATTCCCACGACACCAACGGCTTCTCCAGGTTCAATAGAAAAATTGATATCACTTAAAATCCATTTCAATTTGTGTTTAGTAAATGGCGATATCCATTCAATAAACCGAGCAAACCTTGAGTTATATAATTTATATGCTTTTCCAACATTGTTAACTGTGATTTTACCCATTACAATTCATCTACCATATCTGAAGAATGCTTACGAAATAAAGTTAGACCTACTAAACAGCAAAATATCGCAAAAATTAATACAGGAAATAAAAATTGCCAATCTGGCGACTGCTTGTGTACAAATATTTCTTGATAAGATGATACTAGCCTAGCCATTGGGTTTAGCATTATGGCTGAATGTAATTCATCAGATATTATATCAATAGCATAAACAATAGGCGTAGACCAAAATAAGAACTGAAGACATACATCAACAAATTGTCCTACATCTCGAAAGAAAACATTCAAAATACCAACAATAATTCCAATCCCAGAAGCTAGTATAATTTGCAGAGTCAATACAATTAAGAAATCGAAAATAAGACTGTCCGGGAATTGACCAATTGATAGCAAGAAAATAATAAATAAGGAGAAAATAATAAAGAAGTTAATTGTTGATGAGATAACAACTATTACAGGCAAGCATATTTTCGGAAAAGACATTTTTTTCAATAGATTAGCATTATCGATAAAAACGCCTTTACTCCTACCTATTATTTCTGCAAACAGCCCCCACGTTAAAACACCAGCACAAAGGTAAATACTATAAGCATATGGGCCAGTTTCGCCAGGAAGCCTAGCTTTCATTACTTGAGAAAAGACTAATGTATATACAAGTATCATTGCTAAAGGTTGTAATATCAACCAAGCAGCGCCTAACATACTCGTTTGATAGCGAGACTGAAAGTCTCGCTTAACACTAGCAACAATAAAGCCTCTGTAATTATAAATTGCTAATAATAACCCTTTCATTAATGACTGGCCTTTAACAAATCTAGTATTTTTTTAGTTTTTTCTTCCATTAACTCGATATCTGATCGAGATTCAACATTTAATCTCACAACAGGTTCAGTATTTGAAGAACGTAAATTAAAGCGCCAATCAGCGAACTCTAAACTAATTCCATCCGTCTCATCAAAAACTAATGCATCAGGCTTATATGACTCTAAAACCTTAGCAATTGATTCTTGTGGATTATCTAGCTTGGAGTTAATTTCACCAGATGAAGGGTATGCGCTGATACGCTCTGAAACCGTTTCTGAAAGCTTCATGCTTTTAACTGACAACAGCTCGGTTACTAGCAACCAAGGAATCATACCTGAATCACAATACGCGAAATCACGGAAATAGTGATGCGCGCTCATCTCTCCACCGTAAATGGCATCCTCTTTACGCATTCGCTCTTTGATAAAGGCATGACCGGTCTTCGACATTACAGGAACGCCGCCCGCTTTGGAGACAACGTCAATAGTGTTCCAAGATAAGCGAGGATCATGAATAATTTTCGCGCCTTTTTCTTTTTGTAAGAACGCTTCTGCGAGTAAACCTACAATATAGTACCCTTCGATAAAGTCGCCATTTTCATCAAATAAGAAACAACGGTCAAAATCACCATCAAAGGCGATCCCCATATCAGCCTTGTGTTCTTTTACGGCATTTGCTGTATCTGCACGGCATTCTGGCAATAATGGATTTGGGATACCATTAGGGAAGTTACCGTTTTCCTCATGGTGAACTTTGATAAGTTCCAGCGGAATATTCATTGCTTGAAAACGCTCTTCAAGAGCATCAATCACGTGCCCTGCTGCGCCATTACCAGAGTTGATCACCAGTTTCATCGGTTTGATGTTAGCTGGCGTAATATATCCCATCAAATGATCGGTGTATTCTTTCAAAACATTAATTTGCTTGTAGGTTCCTTTAACAGGAACGTCAATGAAGTCATTGTTTTCAGCTAACGTTTGAATATCTCGTAACCCGGTATCACCACTAATTGGTCTTGCTCCTTCACGAACAAGCTTCATACCATTGTAATCCATAGGGTTATGACTAGCTGTAACCTCTACACCACCATCAACACCTAGATGAAAGGTAGCAAAGTAGATTTCTTCCGTACCTGATAAGCCAATATCTAGAACGTGAACACCCGCCTCCATCAAACCGTTAGCTAAAGAGAGTTTCAGTTCTTCACTCGTAAGACGAACATCTCCTCCAACAACAATGGTTTTTTCATCTGCACTTTCACTTTTTAAAAACTGACCGTAAGCTCGGCCGATTCGATACGCGATGTCATTATCGAGTTCTGAACCTAGCTGACCGCGAATATCATAAGCTTTGAAGCATGTTAACTTTGTCATTATTTACTTTCCTCTAAACGTACTACGTCGTCTTCGTTTAGGTATGAACCTGATTGTATTTCAATAAGCTCGAGCGGTATTTTACCCGGATTTTCAACCATATGACTTACGCCAACTGGAATGTAGAGTGACTGATTTTCTGAGATAATTTGTTCTTTGCCATTGCTACTTACTTTGGCGGTACCAGAAACAACGACCCAGTGTTCTGCCCGATGATAATGCATCTGGAGTGATTGTTTTTTACCTGGTTGTACGGTAATACGATTCACCTTGTAGCGGTCACCACCATCAATTGCATCAGACTTACCCCAAGGGCGGTAAACTTCTCTATGCTCTCTGAATTCAGCTCGGTTTTCGGCCTTCAGATGCTCAACAATTTTCTTCACTTGTTGAACATTGTCTTTGTGAGCGACCAAAACTGCATCTTTGGTCTCCACGACAACGATGTCTTTTACTCCAACAGAAGCTACCAGTTTATTCGGAGCGTAAATGTAACACCCTTCAGTATCCTCTGTTATCGCATCTCCATGAATCACGTTTCCAGAGCTATCTTTCTCTGAAACTTCCCATAACGCGGACCATGAACCAACGTCACTCCAACCAGCATCCATAGGTACAACTACAGTCTTGTCGGTGCGCTCCATTACAGCATAATCAACAGAATCATCTGGACACTTTAAGAACTCGCTTTTATCGACGCGAATAAAGTCCATATCTTCTGTCGTGCCATTCGTTGCTTTTGAGCAGCACTCATAAATTTCTGGCGAGTATTTTTTAAGCTCTTCCAGAAAGACACTCGCTTTGAACATAAAGCATCCGCTATTCCAGTAGTACTCTCCACTTGCAACATATTGTTCAGCGACTTCTAACTGAGGTTTTTCAACAAATTTATCTACAACATAAGCTGCATCACCTTCTTTAGAACCTCGCTTAATATAGCCATACCCCGTTTCAGGTGCAGTTGGTACTATACCGAAGGTTGCTAACTTACCAGCACCTGCGACAGCCTGAGCTTTACGAATTGAGTCTTGAAATGCTTCCGTATCTTGTACTATGTGGTCAGCGGCTAAAACCAGCATTACAGGATCATCACCATGCGCTATGGCTTGCATTGCAGCCAATGCAATAGCCGGTGCAGTGTTTCGCCCTGCCGGTTCCAAGATAATACGAGCTTCCTGCCCAAAAGTACGAAGTTGCTCCGCAACCACAAAGCGATGGTCCTCATTAGAAATAATGATTGCTTCAGAAGCCGACATACCACTAATTCGATCTAAGGTGGACTGCAACATCGTTAATGAATTGTGATTATCTAGCGCTAAAAATTGCTTTGGAAACGCTGAACGCGACAGAGGCCATAAACGAGAGCCAGAACCCCCAGCCATAATGACAGGTATAAACATAATTTTTCTTCTTTAATTTGTAATCAATACTTTGGCCCCTGCTTCGTAGTCAGAGCAAGGGATAACAATAAATAGCTTAAAATCAGCGCCAAACTACTTAACATTTGGTTGTCATACGCTAGATTAACAATGAGCTTTAGCTACATTTCCTTTTGAAGATATACGATATTTATCGACATAAGCTGGAATGAAAACTGACTTTCCTTTTTTCAACGTCACAACCTCGCCAGAGTCATGAGTTAACGTCAGTTCAGCATCCAACGGCAATAAAATCTCGGCACTTTCTGGACTAACAAGCTCATTACTTGGTTTTTCATAAACAGAGAATCTGAAATCAGGAACAGGAACGGGATAAGTGAGAACACCATTCTCACTTATCGGCGCTAACTTTAGCGCATCAAACGGCTTTTCCTCAAAAAGAGTACAGCTAGCGAGTTCTTGAACATCAATATGTTTAGGAGTTAAACCTGCTCTAAGAACATTATCAGAATTAGCCATAACTTCTAATGCCGTCCCTTTTAAATAGGCATGGGGCGTTCTGGCATCTAAATACATCGCCTCCCCAGGTTCCAAAGTAATGACATTGAGCATCAATGGGGTGAACAAGCCGACATCACCAGGATACTGCTCTGACAATGTTAAGATTAATGAAGACAACTCTTGGGGTACATTATGCTCAATTTGGGAGACTAATGAGTCGACGGCTTCGACTTTGTTATCCCCTTCCAGTAAGAGGATACCTACAAAAAACTCACGAAGTCCTTCTGAAGAAGGGTTTGCATTAAAATGTTCAAGCAACTCACTTAATTGTGGAACCCCAACATCTGAAAATAGTGAAATGATCTCAGGGATTGCTCGAAAACCATTCATGGCTTGATAAGGAGTTAAAGCATAAACTAGTTCAGGCTTGTGATTCGAATCCCTATAATTCCTATGATGAGCAGAAAGAGGAACCTGAGCTTGCTCTTCTTTGTGGAAACCAAGCTCAGCTTCCTCTTTACTCGGATGCACTTGAACAGACAGTGCACTTTCAGCGGCTAGGATTTTAAATAGATACGGTAACTCTCCAAATTTCTCACTTATCTGCTTTGATAGAAACTCATCTTTGTGGACATCAATCAATTGAGACAATAATACTTTTGAGTCGCTACTTTGAACCTTTGAGCACCCATTTGGGTGAGCCCCCATCCACATTTCAGCTTGTGGTTCATTGCCAATGTTATCTATATCAAATAACTGACTAAACGAAGACTTACTACCCCAAGCAAAATTTTGAATAACATTATCCATCTCAAAAAAATTTTTTTCTTTTTCAGCTTCAAACATTTATGTAATTCCTGACACCTTAAATTTTAGCCACCTCAAAAAATAGGCATGCTACCGCCCTTTGATAATCAGGCGAAATCACACTACGCATATACAGGAATGGCTTAATACTCATGTTATTATCTCCAATGTCTCAGTAGGAAGCAAAAAAAATTCTGTTTCTCCTCTTACCAATCACAATAATGGCTTTAAGGTCTATATGGTAAGAACCTAACTATGACTTCGACTCTATATACACCAAACCCAAAACCTCGCTATACTCCTACCCTATAATTTTTCGCCCAATAACGAATAAGAGTTCAAGATATGCAAGAGTTAGTTCCATTTGTTCAAGAGAATATGATTTTAGCCATCGTATGGATCGGCTTGGTTGTTGCCATCATTGCGAACGTTATCAAGACATCAAACGCAGCTTACAAAGAGATCACGGCAGCGCAAACCACACACATGATTAACCGTGAAAACGGTGTTGTGGTTGATATTCGAACTAAAGATGAGTTCAAAAAGGGCCATATTACTGACGCAGTTCACATTTTGCCGTCAGATATCAAAGCAAATAGCTTTGGTAGCCTTGAAAGCCACAAAGCAAACCCAATTATCGTAGTATGTAAGACAGGTCAAACAGCTCAAGAAAGCGCTAACCTACTGGTTAAAGCTGGTTTCGAAAACGTAAGCGTGCTGAAAAGCGGCTTAGTAGCTTGGAGCGAAGCTAACCTACCTTTGGTGAAAGGTAAAAAGTAGTTAAAAGTAAGCTGACCTAACTAAACGAATATGACTTTAAGGTTTTGTTCAACAGAGATGGCGAACGAAACCTAATTATAAATTTTTAAGGACAAGAAAATGGCTGAAGCAGCACAACAAGACGCACAACAGAACTTCGCAATCCAACGTATCTTCCTAAAAGACGTATCTTTCGAAGCGCCAAACTCTCCAGACATGTTTCAAAAAGAGTGGAACCCAGATGTAAAACTGGACCTAGACACTCAAAGCCGTGAACTTGGCGAAGGCGTGTACGAAGTAATCCTACGTCTAACGGTTACGGTTAAAAACGCAGAAGACACGGCATTCCTTTGTGAAGTTCAGCAAGGCGGCATCTTCTCTGCAAGCGAAATGGAAGCTGGCCAACTAGCTCACTGCCTAGGTGCATTCTGCCCGAACATCTTGTTCCCATACGCTCGTGAAACAATTTCTAGCCTAGTGGTTAAAGGTACGTTCCCACAACTGAACCTAGCACCAGTTAACTTTGATGCTTTGTTCATGAACTACCTACAAAACCAAGCTCAACAAGCTGAAGGCGAACAAGCTTAAGTCTCAAAGTAGAGCTTAACTCTAACGATTCAAGCGCTAGTTAGCTTTTAAATGCACATCGCAACTTCTGCGATGTGCATTTTTTCTTTACACTGTACTAAAATTGAAAGCTCCTCTGATTTAGTGGATAGCTTTTCCAAGACTCTTCGATTTCCCTCATTATTTTTAGGTGGAAGCATGACAGAAACAACTCACCCGACAATCTCGACAAACGCTTACGGCAAAGAGATCGCCATGACAGTAATTGGCGCAGGTTCTTACGGAACATCTCTAGCTATATCTCTAGCGCGTAACGGTGCAAACGTTGTTCTGTGGGGGCATGATCCTGTTCACATGGCTCGTCTCGAATCTGAGCGCGCAAATAATGAATTTCTACCAAATATCGACTTCCCAGAAAGCCTAATCATCGAGTCAGACCTTGAGAAGGCAGTAACAGCAAGTCGTGATCTTCTTGTTGTCGTCCCTAGCCACGTATTTGGTATCGTTTTAAATAGCCTTAAGCCTCACTTAACAGAATGTTCTCGTATCTGCTGGGCTACTAAAGGTTTAGAGCCAGAAACCGGTCGTTTACTTAAAGATGTCGCGCACGATGTACTTGGTGATGGTTACTCATTGGCTGTTCTATCTGGCCCTACTTTTGCCAAAGAGCTTGCGATGGGCATGCCGACTGCAATTTCTGTGGCTTCACCAGACGAAAACTTCCTAGAAGAGCTACAAGAGAAGATTCACTGTGGCAAAACATTCCGCGTATACGCAAACTCAGATTTCATTGGCATGCAGCTTGGCGGCGCTGTTAAAAACGTTATCGCAATTGGCGCAGGCATGTCGGATGGTATTGGTTTTGGTGCCAATGCTCGTACAGCCCTGATCACGCGTGGTTTAGCTGAAATGAGTCGCTTAGGCGCAGCACTTGGTGCACAGCCAGAGACCTTCATGGGCATGGCTGGGTTGGGTGACCTAGTGCTAACCTGTACTGATAACCAATCACGTAACCGTCGTTTTGGTTTAGCTTTAGGCGCAGGTAAAGATGTAGATACCGCACAAGAAGAAATTGGCCAAGTGGTAGAAGGTTATCGCAACACCAAAGAAGTTTGGTTACTATCAGAACGTATGGGCGTTGAAATGCCCATTGTTGAACAGATTTATCAAGTGTTGTATCAAGGGAAAGATGCACACTTAGCGGCACAAGACTTACTTGCTCGAGACAAGAAGTCAGAAAGATAATAAGAGCGGGTACGAGATTCGGGTAACCCAAGAGCAGTAGAGAGATTCGAGTAAACGAGATACGAAGAGAATTAAGAGCATGTTGAGCACTTAAAGAAGAATGCTTTTCGTTACTCGCTACTTTAATCTGTTCTTGTCGCTCTTCGAATCTCTCATCTCGTCACTCGTATCTGCTCCTTAAAAAATAATGGATGGTAAAATGAAACACTGTGAACAACAAAAAGTTTGGCAATGCATTGTGAAGGAAGCTCGACAGCAGTCAGAGCAAGAGCCTATGCTTGCGAGTTTTTATCATGCCACCATTATCAACCATGAAAGCTTGGGGGCTGCCCTCAGTTACATCCTAGCAAACAAATTAAAGACGGCTTCAATGCCAGCAATGGCAGTACGTGAAGTGGTTGAACAAGCATTTAAGCAGGATCAATCGATTATCGATGCGGCAGCTTGTGATATTTGTGCAACGGTAAATCGAGATCCTGCGGTCGAGATGTACTCGATGCCTCTACTTTATCTGAAAGGCTACCACGCTCTGCAAGGTTACCGAGTGGCTAACTGGCTATGGAAACAAGGTCGTATTGCGCTTGCCACTTACCTACAAAACCAAATTTCAGTCGCTTGCCAAGTTGACATTCACCCTGCCGCACGTATCGGTAAAGCAATCATGCTCGATCACGCTACTGGCATTGTGATTGGAGAAACGGCAGTAGTCGAAAATGATGTATCGATTCTTCAAGATGTGACCTTAGGTGGTACCGGTAAAGAAGGCGGCGATCGTCATCCCAAAATCCGCGAAGGTGTGATGATTGGGGCTGGTGCTAAAATACTCGGCAATATTGAAGTTGGTGAAGGCGCGAAGATAGGGTCTTGCTCTGTTGTACTACAAGCCGTACCACCTCATACAACAGTCGCAGGCGTTCCTGCAAAAATTGTCGGAAAACCGAAAACAGATAAACCATCTTTAGATATGGACCAAGGCTTCAATGGTCGCTCGCAAAATTTCATTCATGGTGATGGAATTTAAGAGCTAATTGTAGGTTCGATGAACCGAGATACGAAAAACTTAAGAGCAGATGCTAAGAACCAATAAGAGCAACATGACGATAATGATGAAACCAGTCCAAGTAATTAGCACTGTTCTTTTGATATCTGCCAGCCTTTGCGCTGTTCTTTTTTCTGCATCGCCACTTGCCGCATCGAAAGGGGAGCTGAAAGGTGTGTCGAGTGAGATATCTCGTCAACAAAAAACACTATCCTCACAACAGAAGAAGCTCGACAATTTACAAGCAAACCTCAAGCAACAAGAGCTCTCTATCTCCTTGCTTGAAAAAGCCATTAAAACAAGTAAAAAACAACTCAATACCGCCAATGCTAATGTTGCTAGCTTAGATAATAAGATTAAAGTGCTTACAGCACAGAAAAAAGCCCAAACTGATAAGTTAGAGCAGCTGATTCAGACTTACTACATGACCAGCAGAGCCAAAGCCTCTTCTCACATCTTAAATACTGGCGTTGAAGAAGACCGCATTAGCCACTATTACCAACACCTCGCCAAAGCGCGATCTGCAACAATCAAAACGATCGAACAAACTCAACTTGAATTAGAAGAAAGCCATAAGCAACGCCAACTTGAGCAAGAACAAATAGCAACGCTGTTAAAACAACAGGTAACCAAGCGCGATACGCTAGCCAAAACCCAAACGCAGCGTAAAAAGACCGTCGGCAGTATTAAGAAAAACATCTCTGGCGACAAAAATTACTTAGCCGAACTTCAACGCAATGAAACTCGTCTAAAAGCCGAAATAGCGAAAGCAGAAAAAGCCGCTCGAGAGAGGCGCAATGCTGTCCCTATGGATGGTTTGGCCAAACGTAAAGGTAAACTGCCTTGGCCAATCAAGGATAAAGTTCTGCATAACTACGGCTCACGCCAAACTGGCCAAGTAAATTGGAAAGGCATGGTGATCAAAGCAAAATACGGTCAACAAGTAAAATCCGTATACTCGGGAACGGTCGTATTTGCCGAGTACTTGCGTGGTTATGGTTTAGTGGTACTGCTTGATCACGGTAAAGGCGACATGACTCTCTATGGCTTTAACCAAGCGCTTTTAAAGAAAGAAGGTGACAGGGTGAAAGCAGGTGAGGCTATTGCGCTTGCAGGTGACACTGGCGGACAAACCCGCCCATCGCTGTACTTTGAAATTCGTAGAAACAGCCAAGCTCAAAACCCGAAAAGATGGTTGGTTAGGTAAAAACAGATACGAGATATAAGTAACCGAGATGCGAAGAACAAGCCCAAAGAGCTGAAAATTTCCGAATTCGCATTAATCAAACTCAGTCATTCCAGAATTGAGGGACGAAATATCTGGAATCTCGCTTGAGATTGCTACCCTCGAGGATAAAGAGAGATTCCCTATCACTCGAATCTGCGCTTTTCCGCTCTCGTTACCCGAATCCGACTTACCGCTTACCCACATCTTCGCTTTTATTTGCTGTTCAGCGCTCTTACACCATCTTCTAACAATGTCAGTTGCTCAAAGCCCTGAGTCGTTGCAATCGGTTTAACGGTTGCGATCATCTGCAGCATTCCTTGGTGAACAACTTGTTCAGTAATTTGAGCTTTTGGCGACATCGCGGACTGATACGCCAACCAACCTGATGCGATCAAGTGAAGAGATGTGACCATCGACTTCATTTCTGCATCTGTTGCCTTTAGCAAATTCAACTCAACAAATGCTCTCATAATATCCACAAGATTCGTTTGCAGCTTTTCTTGAACGGCCATGTAATCAAGATGCAGTTTTTCATCACGAGACAATATTTCAGGCAGGTTTGCATAAAAGAATCGGTACTTCCACATCAATGTGAAGATTGAATCTAAGTAGCTTTTTAGTAGCGTCAGACTTTCTTGCTGCCCTTGAATCGGAGTAAACCTTTCAAGTAACTCAGTCGAGTAGAGAGTAAAGATATCACGTACAATTTCTTGTTTGTTGCGGAAGTGGTAGTAGAGGTTACCTGGGCTGATTTCGATGTGTTCAGCAATATGATTGGTCGTAATACTACGCTCGCCGTGCTCATTAAAAAGCTCTAGAGCTGCGTAAACAATCTTGTCACGTGTTTTCATTAGCATTAGTATCCCTATCCGTTTAGTGGTTCAGTATATCGCCACTAAACAGATAGATCGACCTGTTCACATCTGGTCGAATTAGCTATAGCTACATGGCAGACAGTTTATTTACTGTATTTTTTTACCATATTTACTACATTTACAACATCATGCCTTGTTATGCCCATATGCATTGGTAATGAAATGATTTCATTACTTGCTATCAAAGCTTTTGGGCAACGACCAGATTTTTCATACATTTTGTACTCTGAATTATCTGTATAATGCACACCTGGATAGATATCATTTTCATTTAGCTTGATTAGTAACTCATCTCGATTTGAAACTCGTATTTGAAGTAAATGTGTCGATGATTCACACCCTTGAGCAATCGGAACTATTTTTACATTATCACATTCAGATAACTCTTCACGATACCACTTAGCTAACTGTCGGCGATAAGAATTATCATTATCTAAGTATTTAAGTGCAACTAAAGCCATACCGGCCATAATTGAGTTGCCATGATATTTAAAGCCTAAATCTTCAACATCATATTTCCACTTATAAGCACCTTGTGCTGCTGTACGCGCGTAAGTATCTTTATTAATACCCAACCAAGTTAGTTTACGTGCTAACGCATCATATTCTGGGTTCTGGAAACAAATCATTCCAGAGTCAGCTGTAGGCATATTTTTTACAGCTTGATAACTAAACACGGTTACATCAGCATTATAACCTACGTGCTTTCCATCAAACCTTGAGCCAGCCATATGCGCCGCATCTAAGACTAGAGCCAACCCACGCTCTTTACACAGCTTTGCCACCGCTTCAAGTTGACCAGTATTTCCACCAAGCCCCACAAAAACAACAGCTTTAGTCTTATCCGTTATCTTTTCTTCAATACTCTGAGGGTCTAAGCATAAGTACTCATCAACATCTGCAAAAATAGGTTCTAGACCAGCGTACTTAATTGCGTGATTCGTAGAGACAAATGTTAAAGATGCAGATATCACTTCATCACCATCACTCCAATTATGCGCACGCTTCAAGACTTCAAATGCGAGGTGAAGGCCAGCTGTGGCTGAACTCAAAAAGTGAGCATGAGGTAGACTGGTATACTTTTTCCATTCATCCTCAATTTCGACAGTTTTAAAGCCCATTCCTGTCCAGCCTTTTTCTAGGCACTCTCTTACATGCTCTAGACACTCATCAACACGAAACTTTGGAACAAATAATTGCGTTGTCATCTTATAAAACCTTATTTTTAGAAATGCTCTGCATCTTTAAGTAGCAGCCCATTCTTATCTTTATCTGAAACGATCAAACTTTCTTCATCTAATTGCCAATCGATCTTTAATTCTGGGTCATTCCAGGCAATAGAACGTTCACTTTGCGGGGAGTAATAATCGGTTGTTTTATACAAAAACTCGACTTCATCTGTCAATGTCAAAAAACCATGGGCAAAACCCTCAGGAATCCATAATTGCTTCTTATTCTCCTGACTCAGCTCAAACGATTGCCACTGTTTATAGGTTGGAGAGTCAGCCCGTAGATCGACCACGACATCTAAAACTCTTCCACGGACAACTCGAACAAGCTTACCTTGCGGGTGCTGTATTTGATAATGCAGACCTCGAAGTACAGCCTTGCCTGATTTAGAGTGGTTATCTTGAACAAATTGAACGCTTCGGCCAATTAATTTTTCAAAGTTTGAATGATTAAAGCTTTCCATAAAAAAGCCTCTCTCATCTTCAAAAACTTTAGGTTCAATTATCAAAATGTCTTTTAATTTAGTCTTAATTGCTTTCACTGTTTACGAGCCTCTCTAGGTACTGACCGTATTCATTTTTCATCATTGGTTTAGCAAGCGTTAACATTTGCTCATCAGTTAACCAACCATTACGCCAAGCTATCTCTTCTAAACAAGCAACCTTTAGCCCTTGTACATTTTCGATAGTTTGTACAAAAGATGAAGCTTCATGAAGACTCTCATGTGTGCCAGTGTCTAACCAGGCAAAACCACGGCCTAATAGTTCCACATTCAGAGAACCATCGTTTAAATACATTTCATTAAGCGTGGTAATTTCCAACTCACCTCGAAGAGACGGCTTCACTTGCTTTGCCATTTCTACAACTCGATTATCGTAGAAATACAAACCGGTTACCGCATAGTTAGACTTTGGTATTGCCGGCTTTTCTTCAATCGAAACAGCTTTCATTTTTTCGTCAAATTCAACGACCCCAAAACGCTCAGGATCTTTGACTTGATAACCAAAAACAGTAGCTCCAGACTCTTTTGAAGCGGCATTTTGCAGGGTTCTAGAAAAAGACTGTCCGTAGAAGATATTATCCCCTAACACCAAACAAACACAGTCATCACCAATAAACTCTTCACCAATGATAAAAGCTTGCGCTAAACCATCCGGGCTTGGTTGAATGGCATATTCAAGGTTGATGCCAAAATCTGAACCATCACCAAGCAGGCGTTGAAAACCAGCGTTATCTTCAGCTGTAGTTATAATCAAAATATCCTTGATACCAGCGAGCATTAACGTCGAAATTGGGTAAAAAACCATTGGTTTATCATAGATGGGCAAAAGCTGTTTTGACACACCGCGAGTGAGTGGATATAAACGCGTGCCTGAGCCTCCAGCAAGAACAATACCTTTCATTACTTATCAACCTTACCATTTACAACTAGCTCAGGAGAAACACCTAAGCGCTCACCAGCATAAGAACCATCTAATACGCGTGACCACCATTGTTTATTCTCTAAGTACCACTCGACCGTTTTACGAATACCTGATTCGAAAGTTTCTTCTGGCTTCCAACCCAATTCACGTTCAATCTTTGAAGCATCGATTGCATAACGTACATCATGCCCAGGCCGATCCGTGACATAAGTAACTAAGTCAAGGTACTTACCCACACCTTCTGGCTTATTGGGCACCAATTCTTCAAGTAATGAACAGATCGTTTTAACAACATCAATGTTTGCTTTTTCATTGTGACCACCAATGTTATAGGTTTCACCAACCTCACCTTCAGTGACCACCTTGTACAACGCTCGAGCGTGGTCTTCAACAAACAACCAATCACGGATTTGCATACCGTTGCCATACACTGGCAGAGGTTTCCCATCAAGAGCATTCAAGATCATCAATGGGATTAATTTTTCAGGAAAGTGATAAGGGCCGTAGTTATTTGAGCAATTAGTGACGACGGTTGGTAAACCATAGGTGCGTAGCCAAGCCCGGACGAGATGATCAGAAGAAGCTTTCGAAGCGGAGTATGGGCTTGATGGCTCATACGACGTCGTCTCGGTAAACAAGTCATCCGTACCTTCTAGATCGCCATAGACTTCGTCAGTAGAGATATGATGGAAACGAAAAGCAGCTTTATCACTCTCAGAAAGCTCATTCCAATAGGATCTAGTCGCTTCAAGTAATGTATATGTACCAACAATATTAGTTTCAATAAATGCAGCAGGGCCGTCAATCGAACGGTCTACATGAGATTCAGCAGCCAAGTGCATTACTGCATCAGGCTTATGCTGCTCAAAAATACGGTCTAGCTCAGTACGATTACAAATATCCACCGCTTCAAATGCATAGCGATCGTGCTCTCCCACATCAACAAGAGACTCTAAGTTACCCGCATAAGTCAACTTATCAACATTCACGACGCTGCTAGATGTATTATTTATAATGTGACGAATGACTGCTGAACCGATGAAGCCAGCACCGCCTGTAACTAATATCTTCATGAGATTTCTAAAACCCTAAAATTCAAAGGAAAAGTTTTTCTAATTTTGCAAATCTATTTATTACTATTCGAAGGATAGTTCGATACGTTAATACCAGCTCAAATACTCAGCAACTAAAATAGTTCAGAATCAATTGCGACTAAACAACGCTCATGTCGCGCGTAAGCCGGCCTTCAAACAAAAGTCGAAGACGTAGAATCTTTCATACTAAGGCCAACAAGATCGCGTTGTGAGTAGGTAATAATGACTAGATTAACACAATCATATCACACTAGAATTAAAGAATTATTCCGCTAGCTCGCTTCGTTTGTTCCTTGCTATACTCGTGTGAGTTTGTATTCAAAAAAGTAGGAAGAAATATGATTATCGTAACTGGTGGTGCAGGCATGATTGGCAGCAATATTGTTAAGGCGCTCAATGAAGCAGGCCATAACGATATTCTAGTTGTCGACAACTTAAAAGATGGCAAAAAATTTAAGAACCTGGTTGACCTAGATATCACCGATTACATGGATCGTGATGACTTTCTAACTCAAGTTATGGCTGGCGATGATTTCGGTCACATTGAGGCTGTTTTCCATGAAGGTGCATGCTCTGCAACCACCGAGTGGGATGGCAAATACATGATGCTCAACAACTATGAATACTCTAAAGAGTTACTGCATTACTGTATCGAGCGTGAGATTCCGTTCTTGTATGCTTCTTCTGCTGCCACTTATGGTGAAACCGATACCTTTATTGAAGAGCCGCAGTACGAAGGCGCGCTAAACGTATACGGCTATTCAAAACAGCAATTTGATAACTATGTGCGTCGCTTAACTGCAGATGCAACCGCACACAACGAAACGCTTTCTCAAATCACTGGTTTTCGATACTTCAATGTCTACGGTCCACGTGAGCAGCACAAAGGCAGCATGGCTTCTGTCGCATTCCACCTAAACAATCAAATGAACGCCGGTGAAAACCCGAAATTATTCGCAGGAAGCGAAACCTTCAAGCGTGATTTTGTGTATGTGGGTGATGTTGCGGCCGTAAACCTATGGTTCTTAAAAAATGGCGTTTCCGGTATCTTCAACCTAGGTACAGGTAATGCTGAATCATTTGAAGAAGTCGCAAAAGCGGTGATCAAACATCATGGTAAGGGAGAGATTGAAACCATCCCATTCCCTGAGCATTTGAAAGGCGCTTACCAAGAATTTACTCAAGCTGATTTAACTAAGCTGCGCAATGCCGGTTGCGATGTTCAATTTAAATCGGTTGCTGAAGGCGTCAGCGAATACATGCAGTCAGTTAATCGCTAGACTACATTATCTCGAAAACAAGCTAACGATATACTGTTAGCTTGTTCAATCTATATCGCCAGTTAAAGGTTTACAGTGACAACTCAACGCGACGACTACGATCCTAAAGCATACAATCCTAAATTCATCAGTGCGTTTTTATCACCAAAACACTGGGGAACTTGGCTCGGGCTATGCCTATGCCTGCCCATTTCTTTGCTGCCAAACTCGATTCGAGTAGCCATCGCAAAATTCGTGGCGACAAAAATGGCGAAGAAGCAACGTGGCTCAGTACAAAAGGCACGTATAAACCTCGCGCTTTGTTTTCCAGAAAAGTCTGTTCAAGAGCGTGAAACCATTCTAACCAATTGCCTAACAACGGCTGGCGCCTTTTTACTTGGTTTTCCTGCTATATCATTACGCAGTAAACGTTGGCTTGAAAAACACTCAGAAATCATTGGATTAGAACACTTACAACAGCTACAAAAAGGCAATCAAAGTGCTATTTTGCTCGTACCTCACTCTTGGTGCATCGACATTCCGGCGATCCTTTTAGCTTCAAGAGGCTTACCCGTTTCTGCGATGGCCAATAGCCAGAAAAATCCTCTGACCGACTGGTTAATGCACAAGCAAAGAGTTCAGTATGGCGGGCGAGTTTATGATCGCAGTGGCGGTATTAAGCCTTTTATCAAATCAGTCAAAGATGGCTACTTGGGATATTACCTGCCAGACCAAGACCATGGTCCAGAGCAAAGTGTATTCTCAGACTTCTTTGCGACTGAAAAAGCAACCTTGCCCGGACTTGGAAAACTAGCAAAAGTAAGCAGAGCGAAGATCGTTCCGACCTTTGCCAGCTATAATATTGAGACGGGTAAATACGAAATCGAAATTAAAGCACCCATTGAGTTATCTGGCGATGAACATCAAGACGCTAGAGCAATGAATGAAGTCGTTGAAGGTTTTGTTAACCCTAGACCTGAACAGTACATGTGGATTTTAAAGTTGTTAAAAACACGCAGGAATGGACAAGACCCATATGTGGGTTATTAACCTACATATGGGTATAAACCTACACGTAGGCATATAGACTCGATTGATTAATTAATTAGAAAACTCTAGCTAATCAATCGTGTGAAATCTTTGATGTTAATGAAGGCCCCTTGATGCTCTTTGATTTTTTCAAGTGGCCATTCCCACCACGGTTCCATTAAAAGAGCTTCCCTTTCCTGCTCAGTAAAGCGCTTCTTAATCTCTTTCGCCGGAACACCACCCACAATACTGAATGCTTCTACATCTTTGGTCACAATAGAACCTGTTGCAATAACAGCACCATGTCCGATAGTCACTCCCGGGAATATCTTCACATCTTCACCAATCCAAACATCGGATCCAACAACAACTTGGTAATGCTCCTCAACATACTGAGTATGCGAGTAAATAGTACCCTTGTTAAAGTCCAGCCCTTGTTTCTGCATCAATCGATGATCTGCACGATGAAAGCATGGGTGAGTCGAAACATAATCATTGACCGGGTGATTATTTAAGACAATTTTCACATTATTAGCAATCGAACAAAAACGACCTATCTTGACATTGTTCATATTACAATGTGTATCAATATAAGTACCAAAGCCAATATATGAAGCATTCACATCACAACCGTTTGCCACTGAGTTACAGCCTTCAAATTGAGTGTCTGTAAAGTTTGATTTTCGAGAAAGGAAATTCCTCTGCTTTTTTTGGTCGCGAATGAATATTAGCTTCTTTATCTTGCGTATAATTTTTTTCATAACGAGTCTATTCACCATTACCAGATAGCAGTTTGTGATAAAAACCATCTACTGTGTAATCTTCAAGCTTAGTCAACACTGACTCGTCAAAACCGCTAGACATAAAGCCTTCAATATTACTGGCAAGTTCACTTAAAGAGTCAAATATCAGAAAGTTATTTTTTGAGTACAAAGGGTGGTTATAAAGACTCGTATTATTAGTGATGACTTTCTTTCTTGCGTATAGCGCTTCTTTCACTCTCATAGTGTCAGACGTCTGTCCATCAAGAACCATTTCCAATACACATTTGGTATTGAGCATCACGGTTAGGTATTCAACATAGGAATAAGACGGTTTTTTGTCAAAAACGATAAAGTTGCACTTAAAGTCACCCAATGCCTCTTTTATTTTTTGAACCTTTTCTTTCCTTCCTTTATCCACACCAACAAAAGAAACATCGAAATCAGATGATTTTTCTATCTCATCGATGATTTTCAGTTGAGGCATAGGTAGGTAAATATGCTTAAAGTTATACTTTTCTGCATCACCTTCATCAAAAGTATACGTTTCGAAATCGTTTAGGTGATGGTTCAGACTTCCATCTGTGACATTTCTGAAAACAATCACTTTTCTTCCATCAACCTTTGATATTGACTTAATGTCTCTCAAAGAATCGGTGGTGAATATGACATCGAAGCCATCTAGCGCCTTTATTCTTCGTCTTATGATCGCTCCATAAGCCTCATGATAGTGTTTTTTACTGTAGAAAAATAAAAAAGAGATTAATTTCACTAACCATTTGCTTAAGAAAATATGATGCTTTTCATAATCAGACGATAGCACATCAATTTCTAGTTTTTCATACTGTTGTTTATAGCCTACAAAAACCAGTTTTGGTTTCAATTTATCGTTCATAAGGCAACCTTTTAAAAGACTCGACAATACTTCCTAATGCACTATTAGCTTTACTACCTTCAACTACCTTCTCGTAATAACTCACATACGCTGCAGCCATGACATTGGCATTGAATTGCTCTCTCGCGTATTCATTACAACGAGCTGAATCATAGGTGTCAGAATTTAAGATTCCTTCTACGAGCTCTTGTTCACTGCTCGATAAAAGACCTACCTCACTAGAAACTAATTCCGGCAGTGAGCCATAGGGTGTACCAAACACTGGACAACCAAAATACAAACTCTCTGTAATCGCTAAGCCAAACGGTTCATGCCAAGTCACGGGGAATATCAGACCTTTTGACTGAGTCATGATCTGAGATTTCGTGGTATCGTCCACCATCCCTAAAAAACGAACATGACGATCTAGCGTTAACCTAAAACCCATTTTTAGGTTCAATCGATGGCCGCCCAAGACATCAAGCTGCTGGCCCGCTTTCTTGGTAATATCAATGGCACCTTGAACATTTTTAACTCGCCACGCCGCTTTCCCAAGAAAATGGAAACGTTCTCGTTTCAAGTTAAAGTTAGGCTTTTGGTAGTTGTCCCAATTCAAGCCGTTGTAAACATAAGCTTGTGCACCATGATTTTTTGCATGCTGAGATGAAACAAAGACGGTATTAGGGTCAATAGGGCCGTCTGAATTACCATGCTGCGTTAAAATGTAGGGATACGAGATAGGCTCTAGATCAGAGTGGAAATGTACAACATCAATATCATTTGGAAGCTGACTTTGCAGTGGTACATTCGGTTGATACTCTATGACTCTCGCCCAATCACACTTTGTTCCTTTACCAGCGAGCAGCGTCACTCGGTGCCCAGCAAGATGCAATGCATAAACTAAGTCCCAAATGACTCGTTCGGTTCCACCATAATTCACCACAGGTAACGTGGCTCTTGTATACATTAGAATATTCATAATCACTTAATTTTTAAAAGCTTTTACTTTAGCGACAACAGCTTGATGAACACACTCTGGAACAAATTGCTCTATGTCTCCACCATGAATAGCCACTTCACGAACCAATGTTGATGATAGAAAAGCAAACTCTTCAGAAGGCGTCAAAAACAGGCTCTCTAGTTCTGGTTTCAACCGACGATACATTGTCGTCAAACCAAATTCATACTCAAAGTCCATTGTCGTTCTTAAGCCACGCACCAAAATTGAGGCATTTTGCTCGGTCGCGAAATCAACCAGCAAGCCGCTAAAGCCTTCGACTGAGACATTAGGTAATTCATGGCAAGTTTCTCGCAATAAGGCCACACGCTCATCTAAGCTAAATAAGGTGGCTTTACTTGGGCTCTCTGCGACACCAATGACAAGTTTTTCAAACATACATGCGGCACGTTTAATTAAGTCATAGTGGCCGTTAGTCACTGGATCAAAAGTACCTGGGTAAATTGCTATTTTCATGACATTCCTTTATTCACTGGATGTTTTCTTGTTTTTCAATCGGCCTAACACACGGTCTAGCTGCTCAATCACCGATTCTGTAGAAATAAAGGCCATAAGATCTTTTCCTTTGACTCGGGTTCCCCATGGAAGATCACTAACCGCTTTGCCGTGTTGCTCTTCAGCAATCTGTTCATAGACAGAAACCACATTGTCTAAACTATGGTAAGGCCCTGTTCGCATTGGGTTACTGTGCGCATACAAACCAATCACGGGGATACCTTGAGTCGTCGCAATGTGTGCAGGCCCTGAATCAGGAGCGATCACTACACTGGATTGACCAATCACTGCGGTAAGCTGCTTTAACGAGGTTGAGCCTACTAAGTTAATACAAGGTGATGTCATGTGCTGAGAGATATTGTCGGTTAAATTGCGCTCTCTATCCGTTGGTGCACCACAAAAAACCACTTTAAAGCCTAACTGATAAGCGTGATCGGCGACAGCGGCATAGCGCTCAACTAACCAGTTTCTCTCATCTTTACTCGCGGCAGGGCTAATAACAATATACGGCTCATGCGCAAGCTCCATCGATAGTCTTTGATCTTCATCAGACAAAGCAAGATCCCATGTCGGCACCTGTTTGGAACACCCCAAAAAGTAAGCAAATTCAGAGAAATTATCTAACACATGAGATGCGTCCGTTTTTGGTAGCTTGCGGTTGGTAAAGAGCCACTGCCCCTCTTTGGCACGTGTCCAACTAAAACCAAGTTTTACTTTTGCCTTTATTCCTAACGTTAACAGACTGGCTCTTAATGCAACTTGCATATGCAGTAAATAATCAAACCGAGTGTGTCGTAAGGCTCTCCATACTTCTTTCATTCCTTTTAGGCCGCGTTTTTTATCAAACACGACAACCTGAATCCCCGGTATATCACCAAGCAATTGAGCTTCGATTTTACCCATAACCCAGGTGATCTGACATTCTGGATAGGTAGCTTGAATAAGTTGCACCACAGAAAGGGCATGACAAACATCACCAATGGCAGATAAGCGCAGAATACAAATAGATTTGGGAGCAGAAAGAGCGTTATTCATTGATCGATTCCAATGGCATCATTTCTAGAACAGCAGAAACAACGTTATCTGGCTTGATATCTTGAAGGCATGGCGAATAGACATCATCGCTAATCTGACATCTGTTTTTATAACAAGGGACGCAGTTACGTTCAGATTGCACAAGTCGAATATTAGCGACCCTTTGGGAGCTAACACCATTACTGTATAAATTGTTCGTTACATCAATTGGCTCTGCATATGGCCAAGGTGACCACATGCTTGCTGGCGCTACGCTAATAATAGATACAATTGGGATCGAGTAACCGGATGCGAGGTGACCCGGGCCACTATCAGGTCCAACAAAACCATCACTGTGTTTTATTAATACAGAGGTTTGAGCTAAAGATAATTCCCCTAAAACACTGACCAGTTGGGTCGACTTAGGGACTTGGCTCATGATTTGTTCAACAATGGTCTCGTCTCGTTCTAATTTAGCGCCAGATAAGACAATATTATAACCTGCAGATATCAGACGATTGATGACTTCAACCCAATACGAGACTGGCCACTGCTTAATTTCGTTGGAGGATGGCGCATGCACAACAATGTAGTTTGATGGCAATCTCTTTTGAACCACTGAAGGTAATAACTCTTCGGGAGAGACTAGCCGTGCAATACAATTAACATCTATGGTATCCAGCATACGAGCAACGCGACTCATTTTATGCTCAAAGCGATGCTGTTCTTTAATGTAATGAGTATAAATTAACTTTTTAACCCAGGCGCCAGAAAGCGATTCATCAATTGCACCAAGTCTTTTCTTACCAAAGATAAAACTATAGATAGCTGTTCTATCATTAAGCATTTCATTGACGACTAAATCATATCGACCATGCGTTTTTAAAATCCGGTAATAGTCCTTAACGGATGCTCTTGGCGGAATTTCAACTAAAGAGTCAACGTCTGGATTGGTACCAAAAACCATCTCCCCTCTAGCATTAACTAAAACATCTATTGTGGCGGTCGGAAACGCTTTTCTCAGACTATGGGTAAAAGCAGAGATCAACAAACTATCACCAATGCAATGAGTGGCAACAACTAATATTTTTTGGTAACTACATGAATCGTTCATTAATCTGTTCGGCGTTTGATATACTGTTCTACCAAGTATGCCATAAACTCCCCAATACGAGACAGTGATTCATGTTTACAACAAAGCAAATCCATAAAACAACGTACTGGTATAATCCTAAATTACTCACCGAAGACGTTGAATTGGCTTTTTCTGTGGATTATTGGAAGGCGAATCAAGCAATACTGGGGCACGCTCAAGGTAGAGGAACAACATGGTTTGTTAAGGGAGAAAAAAGCAATTTCGCTCTTCGACATTATCATCGCGGCGGCTTGTTTGGAAAGCTAGTTAGAGACAGCTATTTATTTACTGGATTAGAGAACTCACGAGCATACCAAGAGCTAATGTTACTTGAGCTTCTAGCCACACATAAAGTTAATGTCCCAAGCCCAGTTGCTGCAAAGGTGTCGCGAGAAGGGCTGGTTTACAAAGCCGATATCTTAATTGAAAAGATTTCCGACGCCGAAGACTTAGTAAAGATACTGTCGAACAAAAAACTATCCGATACCCATTTCAACGATATTGGCCATCAAATTCGAAAAATGCACGATGCCGGGGTCAATCATACCGACCTCAATATCCATAACATTCTCGTTGATAAAGCAGACAAGGTTTGGATTATTGATTTCGATAAATGCGTAACGCAAACAGGTAATAACTGGAAAGAGAGTAATTTAAAGCGACTTAAGCGCTCATTCGAAAAAGAAGTTCGATTGGGAAGGATTGATGCTCAGCACTTTGATTTTTCACAAATTGAACAAGGGTACACAAACTGAGTACCCTTGAGAAACTGTGATTTATTCTTCTTTCAAACCAAATAACTTACGAAGTTTCTTTTTCTTTTTATAGATATGCCCTCGAATCACTTCAGCAAGAGGGCGCTTGAAGCACACTTCTTTAGCTAAGCGTATTTGCTCTTCAAATGGTTTATCTCCATGTGCTTCAAAGAACTGTTCCAACACCGTTCTCGCCCAGTCTTTTCGTCCACTTGTTGAATAATGATTGAGCCAAGCTTTCGCTGGTTCAATATTCACCTGTGTAGAGAGCGCTTCAGATAACGCAAACTGCTCTAAAGTGTGTGCCTCACACCCTTCTTGACGTAACGCTTGAATCAACACATCGGCATGATCAAAAGCTGATGTGTGTTTTCCGGTGATACCGATGACTGCCGACGCCCACATAACTGAGTCTGGATTGGTGCGGTAGACACTGCCATCCATAAGCTTTATATCTCTATCTCTGATATGTGCGTATTCATTGGTGCTTGGCAAAGTATTGATGTTCACTTCTGAGCAAAACAGTAACGCGTTTTTATCCGATATAGAGTCGAAGTAAACGTTTGTTGGCACGTTAAAGTACGTATCTGTATCTAGAAAAAGCAGTTTATCTTCAGGACTCAACTCTAAATTATCACAAAGATATTTTAAGCCGCGGTTCTTGATTCTAAAGTGATAAGTATTGTCTAGACTCCATTCAGCCTTTTGATCAGGCGATATCGGAAACACTTTAATTGGCATATTAGCGAAGTGCTCAGGTTCTTCCGCTAGAACAGAAATTTCAGGCCTAGTTCCATTTGCCTCAACCCAATTGGCTAAAAAAGACAAAATGCAAAACCTTGCGCCTTGATAGTAAGTTCTATCATTGCCATAAATGACAAATGTTAAGTGTTTTCTAGCCAATTCTGATTTCATAATTTAGTACTTCGTAATATTTTTAAAAAGTGCTTTGTGCTTGCTGCTGACATGGCTTCGAACATGAGTTCGGTATCCCTCTTTAAACCAACTTCTAACCGTCGCATAAAGCCCTGAGGTTCTACCACTCAACTCACTATCAAATGCACCGGTTTTACTACCCTGACGAACCAAAGGTGGGTGTGTCCAAAAAATATTGTACTCTAATGTCGTTCGCTCATTACCAATATAACCATCAATAGGTGCGTCAGTTATATTGCTTTCCATATG
This sequence comes from Vibrio sp. 10N.261.46.E11, assembly GCF_041472735.1. NCBI lineage: Bacteria > Pseudomonadati > Pseudomonadota > Gammaproteobacteria > Vibrionales > Vibrionaceae > Vibrio > Vibrio sp. 10N.261.46.E11. The sequence continues at coordinate 28,347 of NZ_JBFRQW010000019.1, read as the reverse complement.
CTCTACCATTGCACGAGCAAAACTAAGGTCATAAAGCAAACCACCAGTAAGCTTGTTCGTTTTACACAAGTACAGATGTTGATTTGGAACTCTTACTGATGCAGGTACTAAGCTCGATGCCTCTTCAATATTTACAAGATACTTTTCTTCACCAGCAAGCTCGCTTTGGAAAGCTTCTAGTTGCTCAATAAAATCGCTATTTAAAAAAGCATCATCTTCTAACACTAATACTTGTGGAATTTGTTCTTCTACGACTTTTTTCATCACTAAGTAGTGCTTATAAAAGCAAGACTTCTCAGGGAGCCTCAGTGAGTCGTCAAAAAAACCATTTCTAACCTCATCAGATAGATCATCGATATCACCAGCTAACATATATTCGTAATCAGTGATGCCCACTTCTGGCAGGTGCTTATCTATATGTTTTCTACGTTCTTCGTAGCCTTTGCTTACATGAATAACAAAAGTTTTGATCATGGTGATGTCTCAATATTGGTTGACTGATTATTGGTGGCTGAATGATGTATCAATTGGAGTGTTTTATGTAACGCACCTTGATTCTGTTGAACTATACCATAGCCTATTCGCCCTTTTTCAATTAACTCTTTAGGCTTGGATAATGCACTGATCATTTGTAAAGCAAGCTCATTCTCATCGGCTACAACAGACAGTGCGCTCGAGTCGATCAATTGATTCGCCAGGTCCGCAAAATTGAAATAGCTCGGCCCTGTTAAGCAGTATTTTTGAAGCAGCGCAGGTTCGATGAAGTTATGCCCTCCTACTTTCTTTCCAAGTAGGCTTCCTCCCATAAAGACAAGATCGCTCGCAGAAAGCATAACCATAAGCTCTCCCATCGTATCTCCTAGGTAGACATCGACATCGAGCGGTAACTCGTCAACAACTTCGGTTCGACGAACTAAAACTAAGCCTTGGTTTTGAGCCAGTTCTGCAACTGAGTCAAACCGTTCAGGATGACGAGGTACTATCACTAAGAGTAATTTTGGCAGTTCTCTTTTGGCTTGTTGATAGGCCCTAAAAATCTGTTCATCTTCACCGGCATGGGTACTCGCGGCGACAACAATCTGTCTACCCTGCCCCAAAATCCTTTTAAGATGTTCACCTTGTGTGATGACATTATTATCAATCGACACATCGTACTTAATTGACCCTGTGACAATGACTTTTTCGCTCGGCGCACCTAGCAACTCAAATCGAGATTTATCATCAGAGTGTACCGTCAATATTAAATTTAACTTAGAGATAGTCGGATAAATTAACGAACTCATTTTTTGATAATTACTGGCTGATTTTTCGGATAATCGTCCATTAACTAATATCATCGGAATATCATTTTTAGCAACGGTGTTAATGGTGTTTGGCCATAATTCCGTTTCAATAATGAGCATGTTATCTGGCTGAACGCGGTTGATAAAACGTTGAACACACCAACTAAAATCAATAGGCATATAACGATGGCTAATCGAACCGCTCATCTTTTCGACCTGCTCAGCGCCTGTACTCGTTGTTGTAGTGATCAGTATTCTTTTATCTGGGTTTTGTATCGCCAGTTGTTCAACTAACTTTTTACTCGCCAGCACTTCCCCTACTGAAACGGCATGAATCCAAATCACACCCGATTGTCTATTCTTAATAGGCGGTGTAAATCCGAAATGCTCTTTCCAGCGATGACCAAAAGGCGGTTTGTTTGCTTTGGAGCGATATAAGCCCCAAAGCAGAATAGGGCTAACAAGGAAAAGTAGCGCGGTATAGGCCCAACGAACGACGATGCTCATATAACGACCTTATTTATATTTTGCCTTGGGAAATAACATCAAACTGCTCAATAGCACTAATGACTCTACTCGGCATTAACTCAGTGAGGCACTTTAGGTGCTGCTTGGGACAAGTTCGTTCAAAGCAAGGTCGGCACTCAATATCGGTATTGATGATCGCCAGTTTGTTCGTTAGCGGAGGCGTATATTTAGGTGAACTAGAGCCGTAAACAGCCACGACATTACAGCCCACCGCAGCGGCCACATGCATCAGCCCAGAATCATTGCTAACGACAGTACGACAAGCCCCGATCAAGTCTACAGCCTGAATTAAGCTCGTATCTCCAGCTAAATTGAAGCAATGCTGCTGCATATTAACAGGGACTTGTTCGATTATCTTTTGGGTTACTTCACGATCTTTAGCCGAGCCAAACAGCCACACTTGGTAACCTTGCTTTATCATCGCTGTCGCTGCTGTTGCAAAGTGATTATCAGGCCAACGTTTCGCAGGACCAAACTCAGCACCAGGACATAAACCAAGGACAGGCCTTTGATTGTTTAAACCAAATTGCTCCATAGCCTCTTGTTGGCTGGAGTCAACAACTTGTAGGCTTGGAAAAGGTAATGATGACAATTCACCTAAACAACCACTACCCGTCATTTCAGCTTTAGGGTGCGCTAACGCTACATACCGCTCTAACATGTATTGAAACGCTTTTTTATTGGTTCTAACGTCATTAAGCAAACCAAAACGCATTTCACCTTTCCAGCCAACTCGTTCAGGAACGCGTGCAAACAGGGGAATTAAAGCTGATTTGGCGGAGTTAGGTAATACGTACGCTTTATCGTACTGAACTTCCCTCAACGATTTGCCGATCTTATAACGAGATTTCAGATCAAATTGCCCATGCCCTAGTGGCATTTCAAGCGCTTGATTGACTTGTGGCATTCTTTCCAAAATAGGCTTACACCATGCTGGCGCTAAAACATCAATTTTTGCGTCAGGATACTGTCTTTGCAACTCAATATATAAGCCTTGAGACATCACCATGTCTCCAACCCATGATGGGCCAATAATCAGAATTTTCATTTGTCTTGCTCGTTAATAGCGTGTTCGTTAATAGCTTGGCCAGATAGTCTAAAATATTCTTGAAGTGTTTTAATGCAGACCAATTTTTCTAATTGTTCATCTTGGAAAGGAGCAAGGTATTCATGCGCATTTTTGATCATCTGTTCAGACTCTTTAGGGTTGTCTAAATAGTATTGAATTTTTTGCTCAAAGTCTGACCAATCATCTTTCACTTCTACATAATGCACGCCCGGCTGCAGAGTGCCTTCCATAAACCAGGTTTCAAATTTCATTTTTGGAGTAACGACAAGTGAGTTTGAAGACATTGCCCATTTCAAGTTTGATGCAACATCGTTCCCTTCAAGACAAATAATGAATTTGTATTGAAGCTGCTCTTCTACTGTCATAAATGGTTGTTGCCACTCAGGGTGTTGCTCTGAAGTATTCGATTGACCGGCATTCATCAGTGGATGACCATACATAGTTTGCATAAAACGAATTCTATGTGGTTGAGTCACAGCACCACGAAACACAGCCATATTTTTTTTATCAGAAAAACTTAAGCTATCATCCACGAATCGGAAATGACGACGCTTATCTAATTTAAATAGTACAGAGTTACTATTGTTCCCATCAATCGGACGAGCTTTAAATAAAGTTGGAACTGGCTCTATATGCGTTTCATCACCAAAGTAGTAACTGAAACGAAAGTACTTTGGAAAATAATAAAGAAACTCTTTAAGATCAAAGAAATAAGATGTATAGCCTTTGCGAGAATAATTACTAATCTCGCAGCTTAGACTAGCCTTATCAAAGTCGCTGAGCCCTTTCACATAATAATTTACTCTGCTTTTTATATAATCAGCTTGACCGGAATATGACTTTTCCAGCTTTTCAAACTGTTTTGAAAAATACAAACGAGGTGCGATAGAGAGCAAGGCATGTTTTAGATAATAAAATATCTTCATAGTTTCTCTTTATATTTTATTTTTGCGTAATGTAACGAAAGAAAAGTCAGCAACCATAGGTAAGGAATTATCAACGAAGCTCTAGAGGTAGATTCTGCCTTTAGAAATGAAGACGACAAGTTCCACAATAATACCCGTAATTTTATCAGATAAAGTGCCCTAGACACAGCTTCAAGTGATATCAAGCTCTGTATTGAGGGCTATACATCTATACCTGACATTGAGAACAAAAAAACGTATTCCTCTGTCCGATTTTTTGCTCTTCAAGCTTCTCACTACAACTCGGACACTGTTCACCAGCCTTACCATAAACCTGCAGCTCTTGAGCAAAATATCCCGGTTTTCCATCCGCTTGGGCGAAGTCTTTGAGTGTGGTCCCACCTTGTTTGATGGCGGTAGCGAGTACTTGTTTGATCTCTTTGGTTAACAAGATCCACTCTTGTTTTGTCACTTTGCTTGCTGGGCGAAGTGGATGAATTCGTGAAGAAAACAGCGCTTCATTGGCGTAGATATTCCCCACACCTACCACTACTTTGTTGTCCATAATGAACTGTTTGACGGCAACCTTACGCTTTTCTGCTTTCTCAGCAATGTAATCTGCGTTGAAGTCGTCAGTTAGTGGCTCAGGGCCAGAGCCTAGTAGCACAGAATGGAATTCATTAGGTGCAGACCACAGCCACGCACCAAAACGACGGGGATCGTTGTAACGCAGTACCTTGCCATTGGTTAACTTAAGATCCACGTGATCGTGTTTTGCTGGCGGGAAATCCGCGTCTAACACGCGCAGTGAACCAGACATACCAAGATGCACAATCGCAGTGCCTGTATCTGTCTCAATCAATAGGTACTTAGCTCGGCGTGAAATAGAGCGAATGACCTGCCCTTCTAATCGCTTAAGTTCTTGAGGAATATCCCAGCGCAGCTTAGGCGTTCGAAAAGTCAGGGATTTAATCTTCTCACCGACTAAATGAGGCGAGATCCCCATACGGCTTACTTCAACTTCGGGTAATTCAGGCATAGTTAGTCGTCCGATTTAGGTGGTTTGTCTGATATAGATAGCTTGTCTGCTTTAAAGAGATGGTCTGATTTAAATGAATCTCCTGAGCCAAAGCTTGGAAACAAGTAGCTCTCTTCAATAGACACCGCCAGCCACTGATCATTCCAGTTTTTTAGCAACCAAAACTCAGCAAGTTGATAATAAGTAATACGCTGTGGCTCTTCTTGGTCTTGATACCAAACTTCAATGGTATGCGGCGTATTAAGCTGGGGAGTCAGGTCGGTATAGGTTTGTGAGTCGACTTCGGTGCCCACAAGTTCCTGCCACCTCTGTGACAGCTCTTGCGCACTGGTAGTTTGAGGAAGCACTGTGTCTTTAAATTGATAAGCCCAATGATCGTCTTCGAGTACAACTGACCAATTAGCAAAATGCAAAGCTTGAAGCTCAGCTGCTGGATTTAAAAGAGAAGGATAAGATCCGCTGACTTTAACTTCGGGTTCGGGTTCGATAAGGTACGTTTTGATCAATGTTGGAAGGTTTAGCACCCCAATAAAAGCGATCACGCTTAACATGAGTATGTTGTTCCATCGACGCCCACGATATCTCATCTGATTCTGCTCATCTAACCTATTGAGTGTTCAGTATATCGTGAAAAAGGCGATACTTTCTATGTTGCGCGGTTTTCTATCACATAAGCCCATCGGCAAGTGTAACGTCTGTACGGTAGGTGCCAAATTTAACCAATAATACTTACCCTTATCAAAAACACTGAGTCTCCTCGAAAATATTTAAGCTTCTCAAAAAAACTCAGGTTTCTCCAAATACTGGGGCTTCCCAAATTTTGGGCATAAAAAAACCCAGCTATAAGCTGGGTTTTTAATTTATTCTTCTATAAAAGAAGAGACAAAGGGGCTATCAATTACTTGATTTTAGCTTCTTTGTACATAACGTGCTGGCGAACTACTGGATCAAACTTTTTGATCTCAAATTTGCCTGGCATGTTACGCTTGTTCTTGTCAGTTGTGTAGAAGTGACCAGTTCCAGCAGAAGATACTAGACGGATTTTCTCACGAATGCCTTTAGCCATTGCTTAATTCCTCTTAAACGTTTTCGCCACGTGCACGGATATCAACAAGAACAGCATCGATGCCTTTCTTATCAATAATACGCATGCCTTTAGCAGTTAGACGTAGTTTAACAAAACGTTTTTCGCTCTCTACCCAGAAACGGTGAGTTTGTAGGTTCGGCAGAAAACGACGCTTGGTAGCATTGCGTGCGTGTGAACGGTTGTTACCCGTTACTGGACGCTTACCAGTTACTTGACATACTCGGGACATGAATGTCTCTCCAAATCGTTTCAGCTCGATATCAACCTTGGTGGCCGAACCTCTCTATCAATTCTGAAAATAGAGGTAAAAACCATAATGGAAAATCCATTCAAGGCTATCAAAGGTCGCGTATTATACTAACTTGACATGCATTGCTCAAGACCCGAACAGATCCTTTTTAAGGATTTCGTGATCTTTTTTTGAACAGGGCAGCTATTTGAGTAATCAGAGCTGATTTAAGGTTCTAAAATGTGGGCGGAATGATAGCAGATTTAACGCAACTAACAACCTAAAATGTGATTCAAATCCATCCGCGCTCTGCAAAAGAGATAACTTCGCCATCTCCAACGACAAAATGGTCGAGAATTCGGATGTCCACTAGTGCCAATGCGTCGGTTAATCTGCGTGTAATTCGCCTATCTGCTTGGCTTGGCTCTGCGACACCGGAAGGATGGTTGTGCGCTAGAATTAAAGCGGCAGCATTATGATGAAGTGCCCGTTTAACCACTTCTCTCGGGTAAACAGATGCTGCATCGATGGTTCCTTCAAACATCACTTCATCCTTTATTACTCTGTTTTGGTTATCTAGGAACAATATGTAGAAGGCTTCTCGCTGGCGATCACGCAATATACTCGAAAGATACAACTTGGTGTGACTTGGGCTAGTTAGTGCATCCCCTCGAGATAAAGTCTCGGCCAAATAACGTTGCGTCATCTCCAAAACAGCCTGCAACTGGACATATTTCGCCTGCCCCATCCCTTTATGGGCACAAAACTCGGCCTCCGTTGCAGAAAAAAGATGGCGAAGCGAACCAAAATCTTTGATCAACTTGTCTGATAGCTCTAAAACATTCATTCCTTGTGTGCCCGTTCGAAGAAATATAGCTAACAACTCCGCATCACTTAAGGAGTCGGGGCCTCTACTCAGTAACTTTTCTCTTGGCATCGACTCAACAGGCATTTTACTTATAGGCATATAAAGGCTATCTAGGGTGATGAATAGGATCCATCAGCCTAATCCGTTTGTCTACGGAGAGCTTCCACAGCGTTATAAAGAAGACTAATGCCTAGCAAAACCGTGTAATTGATAAGTTTGATAACATCAACTTGATGAGTGTCAAACCTGTTCCAATTCTGCTTCTAGGCACTAATCCTTTGTTCTGATATCGTTAGTCCCAGAGAAATTAAGGAACAGAATCATGCAAACATTGGTTAATCAACTGGATAACGCTGACCAACAAGGCCTAGCTGGAAAAAAAATCCTACTTGGCATTAGTGGTGGTATCGCAGCTTATAAATGTGCCGAACTGACTCGACGCTTAATCGAACGTGGTGCGCAGGTACAAGTCGTCATGACTACTGCGGCTAAGGAGTTCATTACTCCTCTCACCATGCAAGCTGTCTCTGGAAGGCCAGTGTCTGATAGTTTGCTTGATCCTGCTGCTGAAGCTTCCATGGGGCACATCGAACTGGCGAAATGGGCTGACCTAGTCTTATTAGCACCCGCAACCGCAGACCTTATTGCGCGTATGACCGCAGGCATGGGTAACGACCTACTGACCACTTTGGTTTTAGCAACCGATGCGCCAGTTGCGGTATCCCCAGCAATGAACCAACAAATGTACAGCCACCCTGCAACTCAAGAGAACATCGCAACGCTAAAACGTCGTGGATGTGAAATCTGGGGTCCGGCAGCTGGTGAACAGGCCTGTGGCGATGTTGGTATGGGGCGTATGTTAGAGCCAATGCAACTGGTCCATCGTTGTGAAGACTTCTTCCAACCTAAACCTCTGACTGGCCGTTCGGTGTTAATTACTGCGGGTCCAACTCGCGAAGCGATCGACCCAGTTCGTTACATTACCAATCATAGCTCGGGCAAGATGGGCTATGCACTGGCTGAAGCGGCCGCGAAACAAGGTGCCACGGTAACTCTAATTAGTGGCCCTGTATCACTCGCGACACCAAATCAGGTTAATCGCATTGATGTAGACAGCGCACAACAGATGTTTGATGCCGTGAGTGCCAATGCTGCTCAGCATGATATTTTCATCAGCTGCGCTGCGGTTGCCGATTACCGCCCAGAGACCATTGCAGACCAAAAGCTTAAAAAAGTCGATGGTAAAGATGACATGACCATTCAAATGGTTAAGAACCCAGACATTGTGGCTTCCGTTGCCTCAATGACTGAAGATCGTCCATTTACTGTCGGCTTCGCAGCAGAAACTCAAGATGTCGAGAAGTATGCGCGCGGAAAATTGGAAAGAAAGAACCTCGATATGATTTGTGCTAACGATGTCTCTGTCGAAGGCCAAGGCTTCAATAGTAGTAGTAATGAGTTGCACCTTTATTGGAAAGGTGGCGATAAATCTCTACCTCTAGATAGCAAAGACTCTCTTGGTTTCCAGATCCTTAATCAGATCCAACAGCTTATTGACGTATAAACGCACAATTTTACCCTGACAATACGCTGACACCTCTCGATTCTGTTGACCTAGGTCTTACAAAACTAGGAACAGAATTGAATGGTGTTTATAATCCTGCTTCACTCAATCCTCATCTTTAGGAAAGGAAGTAAATAGATGGCCGGTACTCGAAAATCAAACCGTCGTGAAGAAATCCTGCAAGCTCTAGCACAAATGTTGGAATCGACCGAAGGTGCTTCTCGTATCACAACGGTAAAGTTGGCCAAGCAAGTTGGTGTTTCTGAAGCTGCGTTATACCGCCACTTCCCAAGCAAAGCTCGCATGTTTGAAGGCTTGATCGAGTTCATTGAAGAAGCGTTGATGTCTCGAATCAACCGTATTCTAGATGAAGAGAAAGACACACTAGAGCGCATACGCCTAGTGCTACAACTTATCTTGGTTTTCTCAGAACGTAACCCAGGCCTGACTCGAATTTTGTCTGGTCATGCTCTAATGTTTGAAAATGAACGCCTGCGCGATCGCATCAATCAGCTTTTCGAACGTATTGAGACGCAACTTCGTCAAATTCTACGAGAAAGAAAGCTTCGCGAAGGGAAGTCATTCCCGGTTGATGAAAAAATCTTAGCGGCTCAATTGTTAGGTCAGGTTGAAGGAAGTTTAAATCGATTTGTTCGCTCGGACTTCAAATATCAACCGACAGCAAACTTTGAAGAGTATTGGGCACTTCTGAGTGCACAAATCGAATAGTAATCAGCATTAAGCCAAATATATGAACAAAACCACATATGATAAGCCTGAATTTTCACTCTTACTGCTTCACCCTAAGTACTGGCCCGTATGGCTAGGCTTTGGGTTGTTGGCTCTAATTGTTAACCTGCTACCTTACCGTGTGTTGCTCTCCTTAGGGCAGCGACTTGGCTTACTAGGCGTGCGTTTTGGTAAAAAACGGGTTGATATTGCAACTCGTAATATGGAGCTGGCCTTTCCTGCAAAGCCCAAAGAAGAAATAGACCAACTAGTCAAAGAAAACTTCAAAAATACTGGATTAGCGTTGATTGAAACCGGCATTACTTGGTTTTGGCCAACTTGGCGATTTAAGATGTTACTGGTTGATAAAGATACTGAAGTAATGAGGTCGCATAGCAAAAATGGTAAAGGCGTTCTACTTTGTTGCGTGCACGCTCTCAACCTTGAAATTACCGCTCGCGCTTTTGCTGTACTCGGACAGCATGGGTATGGCGTGTATCGCCCACATAACAACGCGGCATATAACCTTATTCAGTTTTGGGGCCGAACCCACAATGGCAATCTGACTATTGATCGTAAAGATGTGAAAAAGATGATACGTGTTCTGCGTAACGGAGATCGCCTATTCTATCTCCCTGATCATGACTACGGTCGCAATAAATCTGTATTCGTACCTTTCTTTGCAGTAGAGGATGCAAGCACCACCACTGGAACCAGCATTTTGGCTTACACCAGTCGATGCGCGGTCGTTATTGGGTCTGGCTTTAGAAATGCCGACGGCAAATATGAAATCATGGCCGATGAATCAATTGAAGATAACTATCCCCAAAAAGATGAAAAAGCGGCAGCAGCGTATATGAACCGCTATCTTGAGAAGATTATCTTAAGAGCCCCAGAACAATGGATGTGGCTACACAAGCGCTTCAAAACCATGGAAGATCCAGAAGCTGAAAAAGGCATTCGTTACAAGTAAACGAGCCTTGTTCTGTCCAATAAGATTTAAGTAAAAAAATGCCCGAAAGAGTTTCATCTCTCGGGCATTTTTCTTTTTTAAGCTCTAAACCTAAGGCACTAAACTATTAGGTTCAACTTCTTCAGTTTACGAATTAGATTCCGTATTGAGCTCGGTACGCTTTTACTGACTCTAGGTGTGCTGCGTCGGTGCCTTTCTCTTCAAGGAAAGTAACCAAGTCAGTCAGGCTAACGATTGAGATAATCGCACAACCAAAGTCACGCTCTACTTCTTGGATCGCAGACAATTCGCCTTTGCCCTTCTCTTGACGGTCGATAGCAACAAGCACACCCGCTAAATCAGCGCCGTTTGCTTGGATGATTTCCATCGACTCACGAATCGCAGTACCAGCAGTGATCACGTCATCAACTAACATGATGCGACCTTCAAGTTCGCTACCCACTAGGTTGCCACCTTCACCATGGTTTTTCGCTTCTTTACGGTTGAAGCAGTAAGGCGTGTCCACATCGTGGTGATCTGCCAGTGCAACCGCTGTTGTTGTTGCGATTGGGATACCCTTGTACGCAGGGCCAAATAGTACATCGAACTCAATACCTGAATCTGCTAATGCTGCTGCGTAGAAGCGACCTAAGCGTGCAAGGTCACGACCTGTATTAAACAATCCAGCATTGAAGAAGTAAGGGCTCTTACGGCCAGACTTTAAAGTAAACTCACCAAACTTAAGTACTTCTTTCTCTAGTGCAAATTCAATAAATTCACGTTGATATGCTTTCATGTTTTTCCTCTACGTTTATTCAATATAACTTAATTAACTTAAACTCTTCCTAGTATCTTCTAAGTAGTCGTGTTTTCCGCTAGGCAACAAGCTTGCGAAACCCGTGAGCTTACGAGTAGTAAGTGATTCGGGTGAGCAAGCGCAGTTAACAACACGGAGGGCGCGAATACGACGAAGATAAAAAAATAGCCCCCAATGTGGGAGCTATCTAGAAACTAATCGGCCAACGCAGCTTTCTGCGCTTCGACGATATCGGCAATGCCCTTATTCGCCAGGGCTAAAAGCTGCATCAGCTCTTCGTGGCTGAACGGTTCGCCTTCTGCGGTGCCTTGAATCTCAATCATCTTACCGTCTTCCGTCATTACAACGTTCATATCGGTATCGGCTGCTGAGTCTTCAACGTACTCAAGGTCACACAATGCTTGTGCACCAACGATGCCCACTGAAACTGCCGCTACGTGGCCTTTCATTGGGTTCTTTTTCAGTTTTCCGCTTGCTAGTAAGCTGTTGATAGCGTCTGCCATTGCTACGCTTGCACCTGAAATAGAAGCAGTACGAGTACCGCCGTCAGCTTGGATAACATCACAATCGACAGTGATCATGATTTCACCCATCGCTTTCAGGTCAACAACTGCACGTAGGCTACGCGCGATCAAACGTTGGATTTCCATCGTACGACCACCTTGCTTACCACTCGCCGCTTCACGACGGTTACGCGTGTGCGTTGCACGTGGCAGCATACCGTATTCAGCGGTTACCCAACCCTTTCCTTGGCCTTTTAACCAACGCGGTACGTTTTCTTCTACCGTCGCATTACATAGAACTTTAGTGTTACCAAACTCAACTAATACAGAACCCTCAGCATAAGCTGTGTAGTTACGAGTAATTTTAATTGGACGAATTTGATCTACAGCGCGGTCATTTGGACGCATTGGTATCTACCTTATTAACAGTCTGAAGTGATTTTCTATCGAAAGAGTGCATCACCTAAGAAAGGGGTGAGACAGTTTTGATTGGGGCAAGATTATATAGCAGTTTATCGCGCAAAGCTATCCATCATGAAAGGCGATAGGCTTCGAGTGCAACTCGTATCGTGATACTATGCGTGCGCGTTATTTTCAGAATGATAAAAGACAGGAAAATTCGATGATTTATAGTATGACCGCGTACGCACGCAAAGAAGTAAAAGGCGATTGGGGTACAGCAGTATGGGAAATCCGTAGTGTAAACCAACGCTACCTAGAAACTTACTTCCGTATGCCTGAACAGTTCCGTGGTTTAGAACCAATCCTACGTGAGCGTTTCCGTAAGCGTCTAGCTCGCGGCAAGGTTGAATGTAACCTACGTTTTGAAGCAAACCCAGCAGCGAAAGGCGAGCTAAGCATTAACGAAGGTTTGGCTCAGCAAGTAATCAGTGCGGCGAACCAAGTGATGGCGATGACAGGCGAAGACAGCCGTCTGAACCCATTCCAAATCATGAACTGGCCTGGCGTAATGGAAACGCCAGAGCAAGACATGGATGCTATCAACAAAGACCTACTTGAAGCATTCAACGATGCCATCGCAGAGTTCATTGATGCTCGTGCTCGTGAAGGCGAGAATATGAAAGCGCTCATCGTTCAGCGTTTAGATGCGATCACTGAAGAAGTAGTTAAAGTTCGTGCTCGCATGCCTGAGATCCTAGAGTGGCAACGTGAGCGCCTTCTTACCAAATTTGAAGATGCGAAAATTGAGCTTGAAGGTTCTCGTGTTGAACAAGAGCTTATCCTACTGGCTCAAAAGTCAGACGTAGCAGAAGAGCTAGACCGTCTAGACTCTCACGTGAAAGAAGCAAATGTAGTACTGAAGAAAGGTGGCGCTTGTGGCCGTAAGCTTGACTTCATGATGCAAGAGTTCAACCGTGAGTCAAACACGCTAGCATCTAAGTCTATCAGCACAGACATCACAGCATCGGGCGTAGAGCTTAAGGTTCTTATCGAACAGATGCGTGAGCAGATCCAGAACATCGAATAGATTCCCCCTCTACTCCACACACTTCCACAAAGCCCTTATTGATAAGGGCTTTGTTGTTTTTTTTCATCCCTATACATCCATAAAATTCGTCAACAGCCATGAACGAACGGGGAGTATCTTGGGTAGCACTTTGCTATTTACTCCCCACCGTAGTATAAATATCATAACATACTCCCCACTTCGGGAGGGTGATGTTATGATAACTTCGATTAGAGCTATAAATTCAAGGAGATAGAGATGGGGAATCTCACCGTCAACCAAGTTAAGGCGATAGTAAAAGACCAAAAAACGGGTCGTCATGCCGATGGTGATGGTGATGGTTTCTATCTAATGATTCCTAGAATAGGTCGACCATACTGGATGCTAAGGTATACCCTTTTTAAGAAAAGAAAGGAGGTGACTATTGGCAAGGTCGATGAACTTTCTCTTGCAGATGCAAGGTTGAAAGCATCTGAGCTTCGAAAGCAAATAAGCGAAGGGATTAACCCAATTGCAGAAAGAAAACGGAGTAAGCAAGCCGATATACAAATAATCGATGATCTCTTCGAAGACTGGTACAAGGATCTGTCCAAAAGGCTCAAGCATCCCAATATACCTAAGCGTATCTATCAGAAAGAGATCTCTCCACAAATTGGTCAATACACGTTGAAACGTGTCACACCTTTAGATATCCGTAACATCATCCAAATAGTCGCTGACAGTGGCCGTCCAACCACAGCTAACGACACGCTAATGTATTGTAAGCAGCTTTTTAAACACGGTATGAAGATTGGTGTTATTGAGTCTAACCCTGCACTAGCATTTTCTAACTATGATGCTGGTGGCATTGAAGAAAGTCGAGATCGGGTCTTAGAACTGGAAGAGATTAAACATGTTTTTTCCGTCTTCAACCAAAACATTTATAGTTTCAATCGAGACAACTACCTAGCTTGTGCTCTGCTTCTTTGTCTTGGCGTTCGTAAATCAGAGCTAACAGAAGCAAAGTGGACTGAGTTCGATCTAGATAATGCTTTATGGCACCTACCAGCGGAGCGAAGCAAATCTGGGACAGGTTTCACTATTCCGCTTCCGGAGCTGTGCATACAGTGGTTTAAAGAACTGTATATGCGAGCTTGTGGTTCGGAATACGTCTTCCCTAACAGAAGAGAAAGCAAAGTACCGCACATGGGCAAAGACACATTGAACAGAGCTATTTCAAAGCTATTTGGTCGAGAGCCCGGTCGTAAGGTACAACCACCAAATAAAATGCGGGATATCAAACACTTTGCGGTTCACGATCTACGTCGCACCTGCCGTAGCCTACTCGCTTCGGTAAAAGTTCCTAGCCATATCGCGGAGCGCTGTTTAAATCACAAGCTGAAAGGAGTCGAGGGTATCTATGATCGGTATGACTACTTGGAAGAGCGCAAAGAAGCACTGGAAAAAGTCACCGATCTGGTTAAGAATCATATTGTCATTTAGACATAAGCAAAAAAAGAAAAGAGGATGCCGCTAGCATCCTCGTATTAAATGTCTGTCTAACACACAATCTGGCAGTATTGATTTAGTAGCATGCTTAATCGCCCTACGCAGCCAACTGATGAACAGAAATAGATTATTGGTATTGCTGATTTAGAACCATCATCGATTAGGCCAGGTAAGGCGAATAACGATGCACTCATCGGTAAATTAGGAGCGCCGCAAGTAATTTATCCGTGTGCAGCACCTTGTTAAGTGATTTTATCTACTCCACTAGATATCAAACTTGATAGTAAACTCTCGCTCTCCGAGTCTAATGCTTGATTCATTTCTTCAAGTCTTTCTTTCAAAGTTATTTGCTCAGCTGTAAGAGATATCACATTTTCCAAAACAGAAAGATCATCTGGAACTGGGATCAATATGTCTGAGATGTGGGCTGGCTCTAAGTGTTGCTGAACTGCCCCATACTCATTTCTTAGCATCTGATTAAGAGCCTTCTCAGTTTGTAAAAATTGATATACATAGAGGCGTAGTTCCTCATCTTCAATTCTGACTCGAATCAAATCATCTGAAACAATTGCCCCATCAAGGCGCTCTGTAATATAGGCAACACGACCTATTGTCCCAGACCTTGTAATTACAATATCACCACGGTACACCCTAACAGCATTTATTGTTGCAAGTTGCTTTTCCGTTGCGAAATTCACATTAAGGAGCTTTGCACTGTCAGACTTTTCTTGTAGTACAGCCGACGGTGTATAATAAGGCTCAACGCCATCTGCAAGCTCTTCAACGATTAAGTTCTCACTCTTTAGTCTAGGCCCTTTGAAAATTCTAACATCATTTGTAATTTGACCGATTGTCGTAACAGACCAACCGTCAATACCATCTATTGATTCAATCTGCTTTATAGACTCGTTGAGGTTCGGCAAGTATACCTGAGGATTAATCCTTAGTAGATTGTCGATCTCAGTGTTTTGAATTGTGAATCTATACTCTGATTCTTTAAGCTCACCTGTTTTCATCGCCTGATAATCAATCAATATCTCATCAAGGTCGTGATCAATCTGCCCGGTAAGATTGTTGTTTTTATCGCGTTTAAAAATTGGAAAGCCTTCACTGTCCTGTCCTATCTTTTTAGAAATAGCCATGAATATGGTATATTGGTCAGGAAGATCTGTGTCGTTAAGCGGTTTCTCAACAATTACCAAACAAGTTCTAACACCTGTATGAGGTTGGAATGTATCTTTATGGCAATTAATGACAGCGACAAGTTTAAAACTTTCTAAAAGCATTCGCCTAACTGGATAATACGTTTTTGTATCTAGAAAGCTCTTAGGCATTACGATTCCAATTTTTCCACCTGGAGCTATCCAGCGTAAACAACGCTCGAAGAAAAGCATTTCAGGAGGCACGCCTTCCGAGTTCCTTTCTCCTGTGGAAACATATTCTCCTCCACGATTTGTCCAACGAATACCGCTTGAGAAGTTATCCAGAATTGCCGGATCTGAAATGCGCCCATCCCCAACTCCAGCGAAAGGGGGGTTCGTAAGTATGATTTTTGGAGAGCCGATGCCGCACCTTCCGATTACTCGCTCATGAAGAGATTCGATTGGTCCTAACGAGTCTCCTTGAGTCATGCCCGTGTGGCCATCGCCATTTAGAATCATCGCTGTTTTGGCTATTTTTACTAATCGCTTGCTTATCTCAACCATAAACAAATTTGTACGATGCTTGTCTAGCTGCCTTTGTTTTGCGATTGCACTACCTTTCGACGATAGAATTTTTTTCCTTACGTGGCGCATTGCTCCAGTCAAAAAACCACCAGAACCACCAGCCGGATCTAAGATAATATCTTGATAATCTGGATCTAAAACTTCTGATAGAAAATCAACGACCAACCTATTGGTAAAGAACTGACCGCGCTTTTTCTTTAAATAAGTTGCTGTATATTGCTCATAAGCATGTCCCATAATGTCCCAGTCATCAGACTCATGGAGATCACTTAAAAGTCTATAACGTTGCAATTCAATCACTACATCACAAATAACTCTAGGCCCTACTGATATTTTTTCATGCTCTGAAAAAACATCGCGATTGTCTTCTACAACTTCAGCAAATAGGTCATGGATTCTTTGCGCAGCCAACGCTTGGCCTTCAGGTGTTTTGTAGTCTTCAGGGGTGCAGTAAAAATCGCAAAACTCTGCAATTTTTTCCTCATCCATCGCTTTCGCGAGGATGATCCTTACCATATCCATGGTTAAATCATCGTCATCTCCATCAACACCACGACCATGAAGCTTGTTATGACATTGACGCAATAGGCCCTTAATATCTTTTGGTCGCTTAAGATCTTCCTTCTTGCGTTGACCTAGTGCCTCCCATGCTTCTCCTGGACGTGGGATACCTGTCCAGTCTATTAAATCATTAGTGGGTGAACTCAACCTACGAAAGTACTGTGGCGCATCGCCGTTAAACCATACGCCACCTTCTGCGCTTGTGTTATAGATATACGATACTAATTGATTGTAGCCAGTCTCTACTTTGGGAGCTTTGCACTCGACAACCATTGAAATTGCACCTTGGTTTCGATCTTTCTTTGCTTTTGCATTACGATAAATGACGATATCAGCTCTTACTGGCCGCCCATTGGTATCTTTTAGCTCTGAGCTACCGTAATAGATCGGAATTTCTCTCGCCAAAACATTTTTAGGATATTGATACTCAAAATGAAGTATCCGAAGGTATGTTTGCCTTACGAATTCTTCAGGACCTGGCTCTAAAAGTATGCCGTCTAAAAAGTCGACTATTTTACCTTCGTCGTTCGTTTCTACTGCAAAATTATCCATTTAATCTCTTAATTCTTTTATAAATGCTTATAGATAGGACTATATCATTTGGTTGAGATACCTGTCGCTTAACTTTTTATAGACAGCTGCTTGCAGCCCATCCTGACACTTACTTGCCGTCTATATCATCAAAGCCTGACAACAAAAGAAAACATCTAATACTGATAAAAACCAAAAAATGCCAAGACCTAAAGATACATCTTGGCGATTTTCCTAGCATCTCTTGTAATCAGTTACCAGTTGTCATTTAACCAATTGAATACGTTTTCTTGGCTACGCACACTGCCTGGTAAGCGGTCTTTAATGAGAGTTTCTACTTTTTGTCCAGAAGCTACACTGCTCAACTCTCTATGCTTCAGTACTTTATTGATCATATAGAGCACTTCATAACCTTCTTTTCTGCTAAAAAGAGTCCTATCAGGCTTACCTGTAACTTTAGGAACGTCTCCAGGAATAGCTTTCCAGCTATAGTTGTCATGTTTAATATCGGACTTCTTAAACTTAGATATAACAGATTTCCTAATCAAAGCGCACACGACACTGAGTGCTTACTCTAAATGCCAATACCTCCTCACATCACAAGGGATAAGGCTATATAATTTTTATGCTTAATAAGCCATAGACATAAAATGTAAATGACCAGAAAGTTAATTACATAACACTCGTTCATTCTGATATGTTCACACTTCCTTGTTAGCCCTCTAAACCTCAGTCAAAAAATATTCAGGCATATGTCATCAATGTGAATAACCATCATTGAATCCGACAGGAGCCCGTAATGACTACCCAAAATTCTGATTACAGAAAACAACAGCGCTATCAGGAGAATGAAATCCTAGAGCATGCCGCTGAGATACTCGCCACGCGCTATGTGCGTGGTGATGCCTTAATTAGCCCAGATGCGACCAAAGAGTATGTACGCTGCAAGCTAGGCAGCTATGAACGTGAAGTGTTTGCTTTACTGCTACTGGATAACCAAAACCGACTGATTGAGTTTAAAGAGCTCTTTCATGGCACCGTCGATGCCGCCAGTGTCTACCCAAGAGAAGTAGTAAAAGCGGTGTTGGAAGTGAATGCAGCAGCAGTGATTATGGCTCACAACCATCCTTCCGGTGACTCTACACCCTCACAAGCGGATAGACGTATCACCGAAAGACTCAAAGACGCTTTAGCGCTGGTGGATGTGCGCGTATTGGACCATATCGTAACAGGCGAAATCTGCACCTCATTTGCTGAGCGAGGCTGGTTATGATTGAACAACACTATGGTGATATCAGTATCAATGATGCACTGCTCTCATCACTAGAAAGTCTTCTTACTGGTCACACACTGCCTGAACAGGCTGAAAGACTGGTATTAAACTGCCGTCAAATGAGTTACTACCGCCATCGTCAAGGACTGCACCCTATAGAGATACAGCTCAAACGAGAGTCACGCTCAGGTCCTTGGCTTATCGTGTTCTTTGCGAGCTTTTCTTACCCTAATGACAACAGTACTTCAGTAGAGCCAGAGCTGTACTTTCATCTTGCTAATCGCTGGTTCTATCAACCCGATACAGGAACAACGGATTTATCTCACCCAGAAGTGCAAGAGGTGCTCACCGCTTGGATGAACGCATTAACTCGCCACCTAACCCGAAACGTCTTTGATAGCGTGCAACTCTCGTTGGTCAGCTCGTTTAACTAACCCCCTGCCTACTTTCTGATTTACCCCAAACAAGGAGGACTGTCGATGTCCCAATTAGCCTTTACGTCATTACCCCTACCTGTTTCTAAAAAGCTGTATGCGTTGCTTAATGCGCGTTACTCGGCTCATTTACTTAACAATGAAACGCTCTCCACCAGCCGTCATGTGGTCTTTAACTTTCGTGATAAAACTTACAGTGCTGATGCTGGTGGCTTTCACCCTGTCGAAATGTCCATTTGCCAATCTTCAACAGGAGAATGGTGTATTGAGTACATCACGGACTTTGCTTATATGGGGAGCTACTACCCTGAGCTTGAGCGGAATTTGGATTTTGACTTTCGCGCTCGTCAATGTTTCGCCAGCTACCACGGCTGGTTTTCAATGAAAGATAACCGTGAGGCTATCGAGCTGTATAAATTGTGGGAGAGTAATTTTCTCGCATACGTCGAGATGGAGGCATTCGACGATATTACTCTTACCCCGCAATAACTCATGACTTCCCTTCTTCTACAAACCATCAAGCTTATCTCTGCCCTCATCACGTTACTTTCTCTTTCCCCTTTCTTTGGTGCCATTGGAACCCTAACGACCTTAGGCTTTCTAGTGGTACTGCTGATTGGGTTACTGGTAGCCATCTCAGAGCTGAGAGATAAAAACAACCGTCGATAATGTTAATCGACTCACGCTTTCACTAAGCCGATTGATGGCGCTTTAACCGTTGGACATTATGTGTCGAACCCACCTCTATTCTCCCGACATTAAATGTCCGACTCCGGTGTGGAGCGCTATGTATTGAGAGAGTAGCCATGAGCAATAAAACCAGCATTGAAGGCTTATCTGCTTTGCTGCACACGCTGATGCTTATTCCTCAACATCGATGGGTCACCGTTAGGGAGTTGCAGCAGCAGTTAGCCCTAATCGATATCCACCGCACCACCCGCAGTATCAAACGCTACCTCGATGAAGTCATTGTGGAGGTGTTTAACGTGGAGTGTGATTCGATGAGCATGCCCCATGTTTACCGAAAAACATCCGAGCAGTTGCTGACGTTCAATAAGCAAGAAATGCTCTATTGGCAACTGACCAACAAGTACTTACAACCGCTTATTCCTGATGCACTGAATTATGGACAGGGTCGGTCCTCGGAGAGAGACAAACCCTTACTGGATAAGGCTTCAACCATTTCAAAAGAACGAATTTGGCTAAGCAAAGTACACCTCAATCTACCTAATACGAGAAGCTGGAGTAACAAGCAGCAACAAGTCTTAGGGTCAGTCCATGAAGCATTACTTAACAACCGAATGCTAAAGGTTTCTAGCCAAGCTTTGCAGCAAGAGCAAACGCTCATTGAACCACTGGGACTCTCGGTTCAGTACGACGCGCTCTTACTGCTCTTTCGGTTATCCGACCAACATCCAATACACACCGTTGCCTTACCACTCATCGATGAGGCCAGTGTATCGACATTTTCATTTACCTATCCCTCGGACTTCAATGTTGAGCAGTTCATGCTGGCTCACGAAGGAGCAGGCTACCCAGAATTACACTCACCAATGAGGAGAGTAACCCCATGACCAAAATAAAACGTCGACTAAACCAATCGGTTCGATACGCAGTCACGATAGCCCTATTTATGGGAGCAACAGGATGCACTGAACAGGAAGAATCTCCTGAAGCCGTTGCGGATATAGAAGTGTCGATCTCCACCAACTCTCATTGGGGAAGCTTAGTCTTTGACCTACAAGCCATCACCAACAACACCGTCATCACCGATGTTGTGATTAACCGAGGTAATTGTCGTATTCCTGCTGGTACGGCCTCAGAGCTATCTAGAAACGTTTCATTGAAGTTCGGTGAAACCTATACGGGATACAGCAACAACTGCACCGTCGATAACGTAAAAGAAATTGAAGTCACTTCAACGGCTGGCACCTTTGTTTACACCTTCTAAACCGAAAGCAAAACGACTCATCTATTTATCAATACCAATAAGGATCGAATATGAAAAAATCATACGTACTCATCGCGATTGCATTGAGCTCATCTCTAAGCGTTTCATCAATGGCAAACGCTGCGCTCGGTGGAACACCAAACATATCTAAGGCGCATCTGGAGAAACACTGGAATGGAAAACAAGGCCCTCAATCCACTCTTGTCGCTGGAGCGCTTCTACATTGGACAGCCGATGCGTGTGGAAAGCTTAACGGTCATATCTCCGATAAGAATAAGTGCTCATCTGAAGCTGAACAAACGTCTAACTAACCCCCAATTTTCTTTTTAAAATTATAGTGAGAATGACACCATGAAAAAAATCACAAACACACTTGTTCTACTGACAACCCTAGCATCACCTTTTGTTTTGGCTCAAGGTGGTGGTTCGCTTGGAGGTAATCCATCGGTAGAAACGGGAGCGGTTAACGTCAGTGTAGGTAAATGCACTCAATACAAGTTGGATGTGAAAGCAGCCCTAAACGCAGGTAAACAGATCTCGTTAGTTACGGTTCCTAAAGGCTGTGAAGCGATCACAGAAAAGTAATACCACCAGCCAAGATTAAAAATGACAATGGGGAGCAATCACGCTCCCCATTCTTTTTTTTGCTTCTTCATACCTACCTCCCATCTAAAACACTTTGGAGCTATGACTGAGAGGCCTCACTAAAATAGCAAAAGAGCATTAACTAAAATATAGAAAACTCAAATAGGCAAAAGCAAGCAGGGCCAGTCTCCGTTATTTGCTTCTTTTTTCACGTACCGTACACTTATTGACCGAACTCCGAGCAGAACTACATATCATGCTAGTATAACGTTCTCAAATATTAGGCAAGTTACCCCCCTCTACTGGCAGTAGTTGGTCGTCAAATCCGTTTAGGCAAGGTTGCATCAGTGATAAGAGCATTAAAAAGAACTATTCAGAAAGAACATACGAAACTCATTTGTGCTATCGGATTTACTACTTTAGCTGTTGGAATGCCTTATGTAGCGAAATTCTGGGGCTATCAACTTTCAACAAAAACGAGCGATTGGGGTAGTTTCGGTAGTTATATAGGTGGGTTACTGTCACCTCTTTTCGCAGTCGGTTCACTATATTACGTTGTCAAAACCTTTCGCCAACAGTCATTTGAGACCACCTTTAATCTTTTACTAGAACAGCACAATAGCCTAGCTAACTCCCTTTCAACAAAACAAACCTTAGATGGCCAAACGGACAATCCTACTAAAAAGTCAACATCCCCCATTGAAGATGCTCTGGGTGAGTTCGGGCATTACTGGTTGGCCGAGGACCCAAAATATAGAAAAAGTCTAAATGATAACTACGACATTCATAAATACGTCAGAGTTGTGTATCAAATACTAAAGTTCATCGATGATAATTGTCCTACTGACAAATTAAAGTACTCTCGTATCTTTAGATCTTTTATCTCAAATGACTTAAATCTGGTTTTGGCGCTCAACAGTGCTCAACGTGACTCTAGTGGACAGATTATTTTTTCGAAGTACAAGAGACTTATAGAAAAATACCACTTATTAGAACACTTAATCCTACTGGACCTAGCTAAGGCCCCCAAGATGTACGCTTCTTACAAGCTAACAAATTTACTAGTTATCGCTGGAACGTATACCCCTTCAGCATTTGGTGATAGAGAAAATATCAAGAGGTCTCTAGAAGTAGTCCTTGAGGATTATCACTCAACACTATCTTACAACCTCTTGGAGACAAGTAAGACGATAAGAACCTATAAAAAACGCACTGACTTCGTAAATCAAAAATTGCCAAGATTCATTAGTTTACTGGAAGAACATGCAAACCTCGGTCGAACAGCTTCCAACGAGTTGATTAAGTTGAACTTAGAATACTACACTCTTGTAGATTGGCACCTCAATATAAACGAACATGAAATCATACCCAAAGATTTTACAAATAGACTTCCTGAGATTAAGAAAAATATTGAAGGACGTCGTATTAGTGCTCATCAAAAACTAAAACATTTAAGTTTTTATAATGCAGCAAAGTTAGCATCAACATTATGTGAGATCGATGATACAACCGCTCTCTATCATTTTCTTGACGGCATAATGCATACCATTAGTACAGAGCTGAAGCTAATAGAGACGGAAGTTCAAGCAATCGTTAACATAACTTGACTAGTACTTTTAGTTTAGTAGTGCTGTCGCTTCTATTTCCCTAGTAATAGATCAAAGCAGTCAGGCTTTGCCTTTTGCCTGAATAAGCTTAACTATCTCAAATCGGTACTCAGCCCAGGGCAATTAATATTGCTTAAGTTACAATCCATCTTAGTCAGCACAACTACTACCGACTCTTTCCCTAAATCGCATCAGCCTACAGATATATGTTATCTATAAAAACGCTTAACGCTACTCTAAAGACAAATCACCGTTCCTAAGGGTAAAGCAAAAATACGACCGCACAGCCTGCTAGCGGTCTGCCAACAAGCTGTGCACAATCTTCTTAATCAGCCTCTGCTGCTTCAATGGCTAACAAGTCTGCCATGTCGTTACCTTTATCACCTGAATGAGCTTTGACCTTTCTCACCTCTACGTATTTCTGTGAACGCAATTCGTCGATTTGTTGCCATAGATGACGGTTCTTTACTGGCTTCTTGTCTGACTTACGCCAACCTTTATCCTTCCAGTTATCTAACCAACCGTTATAACCCTTCACACAAAAGTCACTGTCTGAGTAGATGACATCGCCATCCTGCGCATACTCTAGACCTTCGATTAAGGCCATTAGCTCTAATTCTGCATTGGTGGTACTGCGTCTGATAGTGATGCTATCTTGATACTCCAGTTCACCGTGCTCATTAAAGGCTGCAATACCAATTCCACCCTGTGTGCATCCGTGTTGATTGTTCGGTGCTGCGCCATCTACGTAAATTGAAAAACTCATTTTATTTCTCTCTCTAATTGAAAAGGGAGCCCTCAATGGCTCCCTGTTGATGTGATAACTGTGTTCGTTGTTGCTTGTGGTTAGCTTTGGCTTTCTCGCATTGCTAGACGCTGTTCCATCCATTCTTCGATTTCACTCTCTAGCCACGCTACTGCTCTTCCTCCCAATGGAATGGTTTTAGGAAAGACTTCTTCATCCATAAACTTGTAGATAGTTGAACGGCTTAACCCTGTTGCTGCGATTACGTCTTTTAATCTTAAGAATCTCATTGGGAATGCTCCTGTATTTTGTATATACCCATGAGATAAGCCACCGCTGTAAAAAAGTGCGGTGGGGTTAATCCTCGCTAGAGCCAAAACAGTAATGCTCTTCTTCCCATGCCTCAGCTAAACGGCTCATGCGGTGAAATACATTGTTCTTTACTACGCTACTTTTACTCTTGCAGCGCGTCCCTAAGCCGTAGTTACCTCGGTCGTTAAATAATACCAATGAACGCTCTTTGCCTTCGTAGTGGCTCTTTACAGCCTCTTGCCATGCCTCTTTAAGGTGGTTGGCTAATTGATTACGTTTATCCCAACAGATAGCGGAGCCAAAGTACTGGTTGTAATCAAGCAAGAGTATGACTTGGTAATTGTGTGAGGGGGATTTATCGGCTCGCTTACGCCACGAGTAATAGAGTGAGTCTGTATTGAGTTTCTTTTTAAGCTGGTGGATGTAGTCATTGATGATGGTTAAATCGGTGTCTGGGTGGTCTTTAGGAAGGTATAGCCCCAAATGCATGACTAACGTGAACTCAAACTGCTCTAGTGCCTGTTCAAAGAGGTCGGTCATACTCGTAAGGGCGGATTCATACAGCCCGTGCTCACTGTAGATCACGGGATAATCGTTAAAGGTGGTGGAATGGGTTATTGCTGGTGTATGGGGAGTGTGGGGCATGAGACAGTACCTATGGCTAGTTGAATGACATAAGTACTGCTTGTGGTGTAATTTTTTAGGTTATCGACGACTGCAACCAAAACTCGTACTACGGTTATCGCCGTGTTTGGTAATGGGCTTCGCGAGACGACTCATTCGATAGAAGAACTCGTTTAGCTGTAACGGGAACGTTTCTGTGTCGGAAGAAAGTTCAAAACCTTCATTGTTAGGGAAATACGCTAACCCTGAGCATCGTTGGTTAGAGTGAGCTTCCACCACCCTATCCCATGTCTTTCTTACTTTTTTGTAGAGAAAACGCCCCCAACTATCTCGACCTGTTCCTAAGCTTTGGAAGAGCTCTCGATCAAAGAGCAAGATAAGATGATACTGGCTAGTGGAGTCACACTCCCTCGCCCAGATATAGCGGATCACCATTTGTGGATGTTGATAGGTATCATTGATGTATTTGTCCTTACAGAGTTCATTAGTCTCCGATTCTAAAGTACGAAAGAAATGGGCAAACACCGTTAGGTAATCGCCCCTGAAGTGACTCGGTAGATTTAGGTTGAGGTGAACAGCAAAGAGTCTCGGATATTGATTTAGTGCTTCAACCAGTACTTGATCGATATCCTCCAAATACTCAAGGATAAGACCACCCTCATGGTAGTAGAGTGGCTTTCCATTAAACCTTCGGTCATGAGTGATGGTGAGGTGGTTAGACGCTTCTGAGTGATGTTGAGTGGCGTTGAGCTGGTTTGGCATTCTAGTATCCTGTGGTTTGTTGTTAATCCCACAGGAACTGTCACTACCGTAATTTTTAAACTACTTATGACTATGGCCGAAATTCCGTCTACCGCTACCAAAGTGTTTCGTGTCTTCTTTGGCTAAATAACTAATGTGCTTAAATAGCTCATCAAACGCGTCGTCAAAGTCATCAGAGTTACGGTTCAAGCGATGAATAACCACGCTGTCACTATTCTTTCTCTTTGAGAAATGTACTAATCCATTTGCCTCTTCATAATCAACACCGACGACCCTAGCCCATGCCTCCACGATAAAGGAGCCTAAGTTATCATTTGGTGTTTGAGTTTGTCCCAACCAGTTAAATCTATCCTTATTGAACATGAGTAATAGGTGATAGTGGTCATTCATTGAGGTAGAGCGCTCTCTAACCCACACGTTTCGAACTTTGCAGGGATGAACCCTACCACCCTCTTGTCTTTTTTTTCGCTTTCCAGAGTAAGCTATCTGTGACTGCAACGAGCGGATAAAATCTGTGATGACATTACCGCATTCTTCTTTGGCTCTTAGTTTTGGAAATCTCAAATCTACACGGATAGCCATGAGGCGAGGATAGTCATCTAATGCTCGTTCAATGGTGGCGTGCATTATTTCTAAGTAATCGAGGTACAGTGGACCGTGTGCCGTCTGGATAGGATGACCAAGAAAGGTTTTCTTAATGGTGAGTCTAAGGTTTTTGTTTTTTCTAGAACGTACATTCATTGCTATCTATTCCTATGTTGAGGTTCATAGATAGGTCGATGCCGTTATTTATAATGGCGTACTGTGAGTCACTTGGTGTGACTCAGGGATATGTGATGATGTAGTCGTGTACTAGGTATGGTAGATGTTTAGTTATTAACGTAATAATACTAACCAGACAGACAATGCAAAAAACGCTACCTATTCATTTCCTGTTCGTCTGAAGGAGCAATTGCTAGCTAACCATCAACGCCTAGGCACTGAACTGTGGAAAATCGATATCAGCTCCCCCACTCTAGAATCCAAGTCAGTTACAAGTTAAATGACAGTTCGTTGAGCTAGTTAATGAAGAGAGAGATCTCGATAATGCACACTACTTCAACAACAATCCATCACGCCAAAACGACTCAACGCGCCCCCATTCATTGTCAAAAACCACGGTTCATACATTTTTATTTCTGGAATTTACTCACATAAAAGATGATAATTAAAAAATAATTTTAATAGACAAAGCAATCGGACTACACTAAAAAGCAGAGCGTAAACGTAAATGCACCGACCATTAAGGAGAGCATTGTGTCCCAAAACCAGATAACAGATGTACCCTGCAATATCCACAATTTCATCAACCCCTTTGATAGGCAAGGCTCTTATATTTTATTTTCAGAAGGGAATCCCAAGACACACCATCTTGTTAAAAAAAGTTACTCTCCCGCACGTTATTTGGAAATAAAAAGCCGGGAAGAACTAGAGCCAATACAGCCGAATTTTAACCCTTATGGTGACACTTACCTGCTCCCGTTCAGCCCGTTAAGCGAATCAAGATTTCGAAATAACCCTATAGCCGATGAATTCGTTGAGTATCAAAACATCTATCGTTATTTCGAAAAAAAGAACATCAGGCAACAGCCAAAATCTACCCTCATTTGTTTGTGTATGTTGTTAGCAAAAAATTATGATGAGAAACTAGGTGGGATCCCAATGGGGATAAAAATGCTAGCCACTAGACTTGGAACTAACAGCCGTAAGATAACCGTCAGTATCAAATCACTAGAAGAAATGGGATTAATCGTTTTTCACCAAAGGCGATCTGATATCGACAGTGTGACTCTTCCTTGTTTTATTGAACCTACCCGTACATTTGTATTGAAATTTACGTCTCTATTTAGAAAAGGGAAGGCTAAACCAAAAGAAAACTCTGAAGTAGGCACACGTGACAATCACACCACCCCTGAGCAAGATTACGAAAACTTAATAATTAGAATTGCCGATAAAGAAAGTATGTACGATGACATAAAGGAAAACTTAGACGATCAGAAACCAGATTATTATCTACATGGTAAGGAAGGCTTCTTCTGGTATCAAAATAAAATATACACTCTTAAAGTGAGACTCTTGAAATTAGTACGCCAGCCAGAGGTCGAGGAGGTGATTAAAGTGCACGCCTATCGAGTGCTGCTCTAGATGCTCTGGTGAAGCAACACCTAAAACAAAAACACGGTTGTTTACGGCAGAATCACATGACACTATGTGTACCTCATATACAAATATAACTCACTCTCACAGCTTAGTGCTTCGATTAGTCAAACAATACATGCAAATGAACATCATTATCACTATTATTAATGATCTAGCTATATAGTATATCGAGAGTTGAACTACAGGATACTGTCACAACTTAAAGTGACTGAGTGAAGATTATTTCATCAAAAACAGAACTATTGTCAACGTAAGAAATATAGCGACTTAAACCAACCGGGTAGTATATTGGGTAGTAAAGCCCTAAATTAGATGAAACGCAATCATTAAACCACTGATTTTCAAACAATAAATACAGTTACTCGACAAACAGATCCAGAATATTGAATAACAGTTTGTCAGTAACACACTGTGGATAACCACTAGCTGAATCAGTGTTGATTAACTAACGGTGTTAATTAGATCAAGATAAGCCCCTAGTTTTAGGTAACACTGATCATTTAAGCA
>NZ_JBFRQW010000018.1:112058-126281 GCF_041472735.1 Vibrio sp. 10N.261.46.E11 | reverse complement strand
TAACTGATCGGCATTAAGCCGAGTGCTGGTTTTTTTGTATCTGGATATTGGCTATCGATATCAATGTTGTTCTTATGTATCTTTTTCTGATGATATATCTTGTTGATATCGCGTATTTTTTCTAGCATGTAATTAAGAGAAATAGATTAGAGGCTCTAATGATAATCTGGTTACAACTCAAACGTTGGGTCAAAGCGAATATCTTTGTTTTGAATGGTAAAAACCTACTGTTTACTTTCCTCGGTTACGTATTTTTATCGTGGTCGACATTGTATTTAGCGGGTGAGACGGACCTAACCAACTCGTTTACTACATTTGCATACTATTTAGTCGTGACGGCTTCTACAGTTGGTTATGGCGATTTGTCACCGACAACGGAAGCGGGGCGATGGATTGTTATTCTGTTTGTTATCCCTGGAGGACTCAGCCTTTTCGCTGCTTTATTGGGTAAGGTGGCAACAGAAGGTGTTGAATATTGGCGAGCGGGCTTGTTAGGTAAAAGGAGAGTTAGAGTGGACAACCACATTTTGATGTTGGGGTGGAATGAACAAAGAACTATTCATCTCATCCGTATGTTGCAACATGAAGAAACGGGCAAGCGACCAATCGTATTGTGTACGCGTTCAGATATTGAAAATCCGTTACCCGGTGAGATCAATTTCGTTAAGGTAAACAGCTACACCGATGGCAAAGAGATGGAGAAAACGGGCATTGAGTCAGCCAGCTGTATTCTTATTGATAACCCTGAAGACGACATCACGCTATCTGCAGCGCTTTATTGTGCGAACAGAAACCCTAAAGCACACTTATTGGTTTACTTTAAAGACGAGGCGTTGAGTGATTTATTGCACCAACATTGCCCCAACTCTGAATGTATTCCGGCAGTGGGTGCCGAAATGCTGGCTAAAGCTGCGGTTGACCCCGGTTCAAGTGCACTTCATCAAGAGCTTTTAAGCTCAACTAGAGGTATGACACAGTATTCAACGTATTACCCTAAAGATGCCGAACCTGTAACCGTCGCGCCTATTTTCTCTGTATTCAAAGATAAGTATAAAGCAACGCTGATCGCGATTGATGCGGGGAGTGGTATAGAGCTTAATCCGGAGTTAGACCAAGTTGTCAGCAGCGGCACAAAGTTGTTTTACATTGCCGATGAGCGAATTGATCATTTCGATTGGAAAGGCTTTTAGACGGTTATATAGTCTCTTGTGAAACGAAAGAAGGCCTCATTGTGAGGCCTTCTTACTATGGTTTGATATAGCGTAGCTTATGTAGCTTATTTCTATCGCTTTAGAGATAATGGGAAATTATTGAGCTTCGGCTAATGCGATACCGCGTTGCGTTAACCCACAAAGCATCACAGGCACAGCGTTAAAGATCTCTTCAAATTGCTCAAGGCCTTCGATGCCTTGCTCTGCAAGCGTAGCAATGGAAGTTTCTGGATCGTAAAGCATGCTTAGTGAAAGCAACACGCCGCCGACCAATGCGTTATCTTCGCTGTCTTCTGGCATCAGTGTTTCCCAATCATCACGGGCTATCTGCCAGCCTTGAAGTAAGCCTTCACAAAAATCGCGAGCTGCCGTATTTACAACTTCAGCATCATCTAGTTGACAAGCTTCAGGCCATACCCAAGTACCTTGGATCAGTTCTGGGCGGGTTTTGTTCCAAAGCGCGATGATAACTTCAATGTAGCTTTCCAGCTGTTCACCGTCGGTAAAAGGCGCGACTTCTTCGCCACCCCAAAGGAATGGTAGCCATTCATGAGGAGTTAACACATTTGGAGCGGCTGCCATTGCAGTGACAAAACCCATGGTTTTGTGTTCTGTGATTAGCTTTCCTTCCAACTCTGGAAGCGCAAGAATATCTTGTAAAGTCAAAGTGAGGTACCGTAAAAGGGAACATATTTGCGCTTATAGTACCAATGAACTTGCGCCAATCAAGCTTCAATCTAAAAACGCTTGATGTCATTAGTGATAAACACTAGGTTAAACAGAAAAGAAAATAACAAGATAATTATGCAAATACGGTCGTCTCTTAAGAAAAAAAGTATGGTAGCGCTTGGTGTTTACCTCGCAATGTTCATTGCTATTGTCGGTAGTGTGACGTATTACGTCGTAGAATCTCCTGTACGCGCTAAGTTGCAACAAAACCTCGACTTACGTACACAACTGTTATCGGAGTTGATTACAGAGCCTCTCAGCAGATCTCAAGGTTTTGTTGATAGTTTGGTTGGTTTCGCTCAAGCGCAGCGCAGCGATACTGATGTGATACCGCTATTTATTAAGTCAATGTTGGCGGCGAGTGATGACACGATCGTCAGCGCAGGTATTTGGCCAGAACCGCATATATTGGATTCTAATAAAGTCCTTAACAGTTATTTTTTCAATAAAGCCGATGATGGTGATATTGACCAACTCTTTTCTTATAACAACCCCAAAAATGCGCCTTATCAAAATGAATATTGGTATACATCTGTAGTAAACAAAGAGCAGGGAACCATTGCATGGAGCAATGTATATATTGACCCATATACACATGTCCAAATGATCACAGCATCTTCACCTTACTATTACGATGGAACTTTTTCAGGTGTTGCGACGGTGGATCTCTCACTCGAAGAACTGCTCGGCTTTATCAAGAACCAAGCAGAAGAGCACAACCTTGGTATTACTCTAAGAGACAAACTCAACCAAGTGTTGGTTTCTCATAACTTCAATCTCGTTGATGGGATTTATATTAGTAGTAACCAATTTGGAGAGTTTGGATGGCAAGTGGATGTCGTCAACTCAAAATCACGGGTAGCAGACGAAGTATTTCACCAAGTAATGAGCATTGAAGGCGGCATTGTGCCGCTGCTGTTATTGTGTGTGATGGCTGGTTATTACTTACTGAACCGTTATCTGATAAGCCCAATAACAACGATTGCTGCCCAAGTTGATAGTTCTAGAGCGGGCGATGTCATCGATGTTGACTACTCAAGTGATGATGAAATCGGACATTTGATCAAAACCTTCAACGAAAAAACCATCTATCTCGAAGCGGAAAAGGTGAAAGCACAGGCATCAACCAATGCAAAAACGGCTTTTCTTGCGACCTTGTCACATGAAATTCGTACCCCGATGAATGGTGTATTAGGAACGGCTCAGATCTTACTGAAAACCCCTTTGAGCTCTGAGCAAGAGAAGCATCTTAAGAGCCTGTATGATTCTGGTGATCATATGATGACGTTACTCAATGAAATCTTGGATTTTTCAAAGATAGAGCAGGGCAAGTTAGATCTGGATGAAACACGATTCCCGCTTGATTCAATCATAGGTAGTATCAACAGTGTTTATTACACCTTGTCTTCCGAGAAAGGGCTTCAATTCAAAGTGTACTCCGAAGTGTCTTCTGGCCGTTGGTATTTCTCAGACAAAGCTCGCCTTCGCCAAATTTTGTTTAATCTCTTAAATAACGCAGTTAAGTTCACCTCTCGAGGCTTTGTCGAGGTGTACCTTAAAGAAGTCGTAGAGGGGAGTGACACCTACCTCAACATTCAAGTTCGCGACACCGGTATTGGGATATCTAAAGAAGCTCAAAAACGTATTTTTAAACCGTTTGAACAAGCTGAGTCTTCTACTACGAGACGTTTTGGCGGTACAGGCCTTGGCTTAGCGATTGTGAAGAAAATCACCCAATTGATGGACGGCAGTATTAGCGTCACCAGTGAACAAGGGATAGGCACCAGCTTTGATGTTCGCTTGAAGATTAAGCCTTGCCAGCCTGGAGAAATAGAGAGCTTGCCTCATAAGAAGTTGGATTACTCTGGCTTGAAGGTTCTGATTGTAGAAGATAACCGAACCAACACCGTCATTATTGAAACCTTCATGAGCAGTAAAGGCTTTACTTGTAAGAGCGTCGAAAATGGTGAACTTGCGATACAAGCCGTGGTGGCTGAGCGCTTCGATTTGGTATTAATGGATAACCATATGCCAGTGATGGACGGCGTTGAATCAACCACGGCTATTCGAGCTTTGATAGGCGAGATATCATCGGTACTGGTGTTTGGTTGTACGGCTGATGTTTTTAAAGAGACTCGCGAACGTATGCTTGGTGCGGGTGTGGATTATATTATTGCCAAGCCGATTGATGAGCGTGAGCTGGATGATGCGTTATTCCGCTATTCAAACAAGCTTTACCAATACCATGAAGTTAAAGCTCATGATCTTGATAGCCCGGATGTTGAAAAACATGATTCGAAAAGTAACAGCGAGTCATTACCTAAACCTGATCTACGAAACAAAGATAACACCGAAGAGCTACTTGTCACGCTTTACGTAGCGCTCGAAGATAATAACCTAGCGCTGATTAAGTCTGCCTTAGAGAGCTTGCGTGTTCATGCTGAACCTATGAATAACGCAGAACTTACATCTCAAGTTGATAAAGCCTTAGAACAGGTTTCTTTAGGCTCTACTCCTGAACAAGAAATCATTAATACCATTACTGTAAATCTTCCTATGGCATAGATGTTGTTTAATTACATAAATGCAGTGGCCATGTGATTGAAATTTAACCAGTACGTATTTTTTTTGGTGGAAATAACTGCTTTTAAAGTGGTTTTTGGTTGTTAATTTACCACTTTGCTTTTAATTTGGAGTGTATGACTGCTAATCTTGTGATTTAATAGAGATATTATCTGTCAAGGTGTCAACTCGCCTTGTTTATGTGTTGTTAAATCACTAATTAAGCAGTGATATATTTTAGGTTTATCGTCAATGAAGTCTCGTGGTCCATTTTGTATTCGAAACGCAGCTGCGGATACATTTG
This sequence comes from Vibrio sp. 10N.261.46.E11, assembly GCF_041472735.1. Taxonomy (NCBI): domain Bacteria; kingdom Pseudomonadati; phylum Pseudomonadota; class Gammaproteobacteria; order Vibrionales; family Vibrionaceae; genus Vibrio; species Vibrio sp. 10N.261.46.E11. Next base: position 121,475 of record NZ_JBFRQW010000018.1, on the reverse strand, counting down.
CTATGGTCGTTTTCTGTTTTATTTCTGGCATGATCGTAGAAGTGTTTATTTCTGGTATGACGTTTGAGCAATCTCTTGCTTCTCGAACGTTATCTATTCCTGTAAACATTGCTATCGCTTGGCCTTATGGCGTTTTTCGTGATTGGTTCTTGCGCAATGGTGCAAAACTTTCAGAAAGCTCATTGATGAAAAACTTGTCTGACTTGATGGCATACGTGTTATTCCAGTCTCCTGTGTATGCGGGTATTTTGTTGGCAGTGGGTGCTTCAGGCGACCAGATCGTTACGGCTGTCACCAGTAATGCAGTTATTTCGTGCGGTATGGGCGTACTTTACGGCTACTTCCTCGATATGTGTCGTAAATGGTTTCGAGTTCCAGGCTACTATCAACAAGCTTAAGAAAAGCAACAAGCGTAAGTGCAGCGAAAGAATGAAATTTGGTTTGTTTTTGATCTAATGAGTTAATTTGTAATCGAACAAACCGAAAAAGGCACTTTTTTTGAGAATGCCCCTTGACCAAAGCAAGCAGAATCAATAAAGTAGCGCCTCGTTGAGTGGCAAGCTCAACACACAATTTGTGGAAGGATGGCTGAGTGGCTTAAGGCGCTCGCCTGGAAAGCGAGTATACGTTTATAGCGTATCTGGGGTTCAAATCCCCATCCTTCCACCACTATTCAAAACCCTAGCAGAGATGCTGGGGTTTTCTCGTTTTAGAACGCCCATATTCTATCTCTATCTCTATCTCTATCCCAAAGTCCTCACCTCAGCTCACCTCAGCTCACTTACTCATTGTTATTGGCATGAAATGGGGTTCTAAAAGATCTTTCCATCTGTTTATCACGAGTAAATCGAATGAACGAACATGAGCCTTTAACAGCCTTGAAGTGACTCGGTGCACAAGTTAGTAAGTACAAACACGTTCTTGATAAATTGGGATACATGTTCGTAGCCAATTTGTGAGACGCTTGATTCAGTGTCAGTTGAATCACAAGGAAGTCGAATGCATCACTTTAATATCCGTGCTCTCGAGTATTTAAACGCGTTATCTAAGTATGGCTCATTGCGTAAGGCATCTAAGATGATGAATGTTGACCCTGCAGCAATGAGCAGAATGCTGACACAGTTAGAAGCGCAAACGGAAATGAAAGTATGGGAGCGCAACAACCGCCAATCATTGTTAACCGAAGCGGGTGATGAGCTGTTGAATTACTACCGCTCCATTGTTCGTGGAGAAGCCGCTGTGCTTGCTCGATTAACCAAACTTAAAAACCTTGAAGGAGGCAGTGTCAGTATTGCTATCGGTGAAGGGTTTATTACCAATTTGGTGTCAAAGCCAATGCAAGCTTTCATGACACGTTATCCTGATATTAACCTTTCTATTGAGATCGCAGGGGCGCTCGATGCGGTCAAAATGTTGGAAGATCAACAGATAGACTTTGCGATTACTTATGCTTCTGCACCACATCCTAAATTGCACTCACACGTCGAGCGTAGCCACCCTTTAGAGCTTATCGCGCCGAAAGGGCACGTATTGACGATGCAAGAAACACCAGTGACACTGCAAGATATTAAAGATGCGTCTATTGCATTGATCGACAACTCAACTGGCATGGGAAGGCTAGTAAAGCAGGCCGAACAAAATTCCCATCTTACCTTGCAGCCAAAACTTCAAACCAATTCGGTAACCGCATTAACCAGCTTTGTATCTGCAGGGCTGGGCGTCACTTTTATGCCCAAACTAACTGTGCTTGATGAAATCAAATCAGGTCAAATTGAAGTGGTTGCGACTGAGATAGAAATGCTTTCGAAAGCAACAGTAAAAGTTCAATCTCTCAAAGGCCGAGCTCTTACTCTACAAGCCGAAACCTTTTTAGATTTCCTGATCGAAAACGCCACTTTCTTGAGTCATGACGCCTTTAATATCTAGGGCGAGTCGATTTACATAGTGATTCCTCCCAAGCGTCCAAATACCGCCGATATCTCAATTCTGAACTGCCGAGCACGTTTTTAAGTCGAATTGATTTTTTATCAACACTCTCTCTATTGTTAAGTCAACATGCGCAGAATAAGTTACAAATTATTAACGAAACGAGTTTTAGACTGACAACTGTGTTCGACAGATTTTGGGCTTGTCGGGCATTAGGAGAGAGAATGGAAGTTATTGTAATTGGTAGCGGTGTTATTGGATTGACCAGCGCATGGTATTTGGCGAAAGAAGGTCACTCGGTGACGGTTATTGATCGTCAAGATAGCAGTGGCAAAGAAACCAGCTTTGCTAATGCAGGGCAAATCTCTTACGGTTATTCTTCACCATGGGCGGCACCGGGGATTCCATTGAAAGCGATAAAGTGGCTTACCCAAGAACATGCGCCTCTAAAAGTGAAACCGTCACTTTCTCCGGAATTAGTCGCTTGGGCGACTAAGATGCTCGCCAACTGTAATGAGGCTAAATATGCACAGAACAAATCACGCATGTTGAGAATCGCAAACTACAGTCGAGAGTGTCTCACTCATCTAAGAACCAGTGAAGATTTGGCTTATGAGGGCAGGCAGAAGGGCACCTTGCAAGTATTCAGAAGCGAGAAGCAACTCGATGCTATTCAGCAGGATATGAAGCTATTAACAGAGAGTGGGATCGAACATTCGCTGTTTGATGTTGACCAGTGTCTGTCTGTGGAGTCGGGTTTAGCGGACGTTAAAGAAAAGCTGGTGGGCGGCTTATACTTACCTCATGATGAAACCGGTGATTGCTATCAGTTCTGTTTAACCTTGACTGAGAAAGCAAAGCAACTCGGTGTTAGGTTCGTGTTTGATACTGAAGTGGTCAGTTTGAATCATCAGAATCAAACCATCGAGAGTATTACAACGACTCAAGGCGAGTTTAAAGCGGATGCTTACGTGGTAGCGTCAGGAAGCTATTCTCGAGAACTATTAAAGCAAGTCGACTTGTCTATACCAGTGTATCCAGTGAAAGGGTATTCACTAACACTGCCGATCGTGAATGCTGATAAATCACCGACTTCTACCGTGATGGATGAAACTTACAAGGTCGCGATGACGCGATTTGATGATCGTATTCGTATTGCAGGAACGGCAGAGCTTGCGGGTTTTAATTATCTCATTCCTGAAAAACGTAAAGCCACGATTGATATGGTGATAAAAGATCTTTTCCCTCAAGCAGGGGATTTTTCTAAGGCTGAATACTGGACTGGGCTAAGACCAATGACGCCAGATGGCACGCCTATCATCGGCAAGACGCCTATCAAGAATCTATTTACCAACACGGGTCATGGAACTCTAGGTTGGACAATGGCATGTGGCTCAGGAAAGATATTAGCAAGCGTAGTCAGTGGCTCTGCCAGTGATATTAAAACTGATGACTTAAGTATCCATCGTTATTTGTAGCTGCACGACACCGTGTTAACTAAAGTAACCCCATTCTTAAACTGTAGAATGGGGTTATGGGTTCTCAAGGAGAAGACTATCTGGTGGTTGTTTCTAGTACATGGGTAAATCTATCCCACGATTTCTGGTCAGCTTCTTGTTGATAGTTGCTTGATCCGAATACGGTAAAGGCATGTGGCGCACCACTGTAGGTGATCATTTCATGTGGAACCTTGGTTGATTCAAGTTGAGCTGCGAGGCTGCCAAAATCTTCCATTGAAATCATGGCGTCAGCGGTACCATGGAACACGACAACAGGCGCTTTAGTCTCAGCGTAGTCTTGCCCCTTCGGTGTTGATAAACCACCGTGGAAAGTAACATAAGCTTTCGATGGAATACCCGCACGAGCGGCCTCTAACACAGCGGCTCCGCCAAAGCAGTATCCCATCATCACGTTGTTCTCTAAGTTACCACCAAGTCTTTTCGCTTCCATTGCTCCTGCATTAAGTAGCGCGCGCATTTTTTTTCTGTTTTTATACAACTCGCCCGTGTGTTGTTTTTTATCTTTCACTTCGGTTGGGCGGATACCTTTGCCAAATAGGTCGATGGCGAATACGTTGTAACCGAGTTCGTTGAGCATCTCAGAACGTCTTTTTTCGTAATCGGTTAAGCCATCCCAATCGTGTATTAGCAGTACCAAAGGCGCTTGGTCACTGGCTTCACTCCAATAACCTTCGTAATCCATACCATCAACTTGGTAAGTGATGTTTTCTCCTGAAATCGCATAGAAGGGCAGTAAAACTGAAAACAGGCCGAGCGTAGTGATTGTTCGCATGCGTGATTCCTTTCGATGACAATTGATGTTCCAATCGAAAGTATAGATAACGCGATGATTCTCGCCAGATTTCTTTGTTTGATTTGAAGTTAAGGTTCTATATTGAAATTGGCGATTACCAAGATGCGTTGGTTTTATTGATACACATATCTGGGTATTTACGTTGATAGCGCGGCAACATTGACTCATTACCTAAGATGCCGCCTTGATGGATATAGATGATGGTTTTAGTGGGGTTGTCTTCTTGCCATTGCTCTAGGCATTGCCACATCAATGGGTCATACAGCAGGTCAAACTCAATGTCGGTTTGTTCTTGTAGTCTCAACCAAGTTCGATAGTCCTGCTGATACAGCTTACCAAAGTGGTGTTTGGTTTTGAGCGGTAAAATCTGCGGGTGATCGGTCTCGCCAAGTTCATCGAATTGCTGAGTTAAATAGTCATTACCCCCAACACACGCACAGGTTAACACCGGGATATTGTGCACTTTTAAATGCTTATGCAGATACAGGGCTGTGCTGCCTGTACCTGCGGGCAGTGCGACCACAAAATCGTGTTTATTTTCAAAGCGAGTCCAGCTGAGTATCTCCATAGCCAGTTGTTTTACGCCATATTCAGAAAGCTGAGAGCGTCCACCTTCAGGTAACACAATGCACTGAGAGTCAGGCTGTCTTACTTGCTTGACATATTGTTGTGGATGAAGTTCCGAGCCTGTCTCTTTTACTGAGATCACCTTAGCGCCGAGGTCGATGGCGCCACGGTAGTTGCCGATTGGGCGCTCTTGCAACCATTGAGGCAGGTGATCGACGTAAAACTCAAGCGTCCAGCCTTTGATTTTTGCAAGTGCGGCTAGCGAGAACAAGGAGTTAGCTTGAGCGGACCCATAGCTTATTAGAGTGGTGGTGTTTGGGTGATCGCCTTCCAGTAGCTTCATGAACTTTCTGGCTTTGTTGCCGCAAAAGTGGGAGTGAAGCTTATCGTCTCGCTTTAAGAAAAAGGTGTGATCGTTGTATTGATGCTGAGTTACAGGGCTATTATTTAGTTTCATCGCACTTAGACAAAATGCTGACTCAAGAGCCAGCATTTTTAAATCAAATAGGACGGACGAGTATCTAGTAGCCAGAGGCGGCTGTAAACCAACTAAATCAAGTTTTCGTCGATATTAACGAGGATGAATCGCTTTGAAAGGTGATCTTGGCGATGCATCCATCACAACTGCGATTGAACAATTCAAAGGGCTTTGTTGCGTAATTCTGTTTGCTGTGCTTTAAACTGATGACGGAATTACTGCCTGCATTTAGTGGGGCCGTGTTTATCGCAATGGCGGTTGGTATCTTAGTGGGTATGGTCACCAACTATTTGTTTAGTCAGTATTGGGTATTTACTCGTTAGACAACTCAGTGAGATTTTTGATGAGTTGGCAAAAACAAAAAAGCGCAGCTAAATAGCTGCGCTTTGTGTTTTTACGATAACAGAATAAATTGGCTTGCGATATTAGCGTTGTGCTGCGCGCTGGCGGTTCTTGCCGTTACTTGCAGGTTTGCCACCTTGACCATTACCGCCTTTATTGCGGTTTGGTTTGCCGTTTCCGCTGCCATTACCTTGTGATTGCTGACTACCAGGACCTTTCTTAATGAAGCCTGTCGCTGGTTTACGACCGTTACCGTTGTTACTACCACCAGCGTTTTGCTTTCCGTTACCTTGGTTAGCATTGCCTTGGCTACCGTTACCAGTAGGCTTCTTGCCACCAGATTTAGAGTGATTACGTGGCTTCTCGCCGCCTAAACCCGGTTGAGATTTGCTGTGTTTAGTCGCAAAACGTTGTGAACCGTGACGACCAGACTTACGACGTTGTGCTGGCGTTTGAGCATCAAAGTCTTCTGCTGGTACTAGGCAGTTTACTTTGTCGCCGATCAAGTGCTGTTTGCCCATACTGATCAGCGCTTCACGGATGATCTTCCAGTTTTCAGGATCGTGGTAACGTAGCAGTGCTTTATGGAGACGACGTTGACGATCGCCTTTCGGCACAGGAACATCTTCACGCTTCTTATATTTCACGCGCTTCAGAGGGTTGGTCTCTGAGTAGTACATCGATGTTGCATTACACATTGGCGATGGGTAGAAGTTCTGTACTTGGTCACACTCGTAGTTATGCTTTTTCAGCCACATTGCAAGGTTAAGCATATCTTCATCTTCTGTGCCCGGGTGGGCCGAGATGAAGTAAGGAATTAGATACTGTTTCTTGCCGGCTTCAGCGCTGTACTTCTCGAACATCTCTTTGAAACGATCATAAGTGCCCATGCCCGGTTTCATCATCAGATCCAGTGGGCCTTTTTCAGTATGCTCTGGAGCAATCTTCAAGTAGCCACCTACGTGGTGCGTTACAAGCTCACGCACGTATTCTGGGGATTCAATAGCTAAGTCGTAACGAACACCAGAAGCGATCATGATCTTCTTAACACCCGGTACTTTTCTCGCAGAGCGGTACAGGTCAATCGTGTGTTGGTGGTCTGTGTTTAGCTTCTCACAGATCTTAGGGAACACACATGATGGACGACGACAGTTAATTTCTGCTTTCGGATCTGAACAGCCTAAACGATACATGTTCGCCGTTGGACCACCCAAGTCAGAAATAGTCCCCGTAAAGCCAGGTACTTTATCTTTAATGTCTTCGATTTCATCCAAGATAGATTCTTTCGAACGGTTCTGAATGATACGACCTTCGTGCTCTGTGATTGAACAGAAAGAACAACCACCAAAACAACCACGCATGATGTTAACCGAAGTTTTGATCATGTCGTACGCAGGGATTTTCGCTTTACCATACATAGGGTGCGGAACACGTTTGTACGAAAGGCCAAACACGTAATCCATCTCTTCTGTGCTCAATGGAATTGGTGCTTGGTTAACCCAAAGTTCACGGTCACCGTGACGTTGAATAAGAGCTCGACCTGAATATGGGTTTGTCTCAAGGTGCAGAATACGGCTAGCGTGAGCGTAAAGAATACGGTCATTGTTTAGCTTTTCGTAGCCTGGGATACGAACCGCGGTTGTTTTTGCGTCGTGACGAGAAGGACGAATCGTAATCGGCTGCGCTTTTACTTCTTCTTTCTCATCTTTCTTAGTATCACATTGCGTTTCCACTTCGTACGGGTTTACCGGCACGTAAGCTTTGTTCGGTTTTTCAATACGAGAAGAGTCGATGATTTTGAAGCCTTCAGGTGCTGCAGCAAGATTGATTGCCGTACCGCGAATGTCTGTCAGCGTTGACATGTCTTCGCCATCAGCAATGCGGTGTGCTACTTCAACCAGTGCACGCTCAGCGTTACCAAAAAGAAGGATGTCCGCTTTTGCATCAAACAATACCGAGCGACGAACTTTATCCGACCAGTAATCGTAGTGCGCAACACGGCGCAAGCTCGCTTCAATACCACCAAGAACGATTGGCGTGCCTTTGTAGGCTTCGCGACAACGTTGAGAATAAACCAGAGTTGCACGGTCAGGACGCTTGCCACCTTCATTGTTCGGTGTATAAGCATCATCGTGACGTAATTTGCGATCAGAGGTGTAGCGGTTGATCATTGAGTCCATGTTACCCGCTGTGATGCCGAAGAATAGGTTAGGTTTACCTAGCTTCATGAAGGCGTCTTTATTGTCCCACTTTGGTTGAGCAATAATGCCCACGCGGAAACCTTGAGCTTCAAGTAGGCGGCCAATGATAGCCATACCAAAGCTCGGGTGATCGACATAAGCGTCACCGGTTACAATAATAATGTCACAGCTATCCCATCCAAGAGCATCCATCTCCTTTCTACTGGTAGGCAAAAAGGGTGCAGTTCCGTAGCACTCGGCCCAGTATTTTTTGTATTCGTGAATAGGAGTGATATCGCTGTACATATTTCGACCTCTGATTTTTGAGGCGGGAATTATAGCGGCATGAGACTAGACTAGCCAGTAGAACATGCCCTTGTTAGTTCTGGTGTCTTTCGCTACATCGCTTTTAAAAGCAGCAAAAGAGCCATACAACAGCATAGTTGAAGCCTTGAATAACGTCGCTAATTTGTGATTTTGATTAGTGTTCGCAGCAGTTTTTGATATTATTCGCGAAAATAAGTCTGAAGAAGTAGATCCACAATGGTCGAAACGTTATTAGTACAATTTGCTCCGATGCTTTTAGGAGCCCAACTGATCTTAACCCTCATCTTGGTGAAAGGGGATATTTGCCCGGGACAACGTGGCCGTATTCATAAGATGTTGCCTGCAATTGGCGTGCTGTGGCTGGCGGTTGCCTCAGTGAAAATTGAAGCCTTTTTGGTCGTGTTCGCAATCTTTTATTTCTATTCTCAAGTTCAAACTAAGAAGACACGTGATTCAGGCCCTATTTGGGTTATGTATTTGGCGTGTGGTTTGGCGCTGTCTTACGTTGCTATTCAAGCGACGGAACAAGCAACCACAGTCGGTATCATTACGACTCTGCTGTTGGTGGTATTGTTAGGTGCTGCGTTTGGTCATTTATTGCTGACGATCGCAAGAACGCGCCTACAAGCGTTTCACCGTGTTTTGCCTGTGGTGGGTGTATTGACGGGGATGTTGGTGGTTTTGGCGACAGTCGTGAACGTTTACTCACTGTCTGAAGCTCAGTTAGAGCCAGTAATTTCCACTTTGCTATTTAGCTTTGCTTTGTTGATCTCTTCTATCGTGGTGTGGTGTTGGCATCTACTGTTCGTTAAGACACCTGAAAAGCTTCAACTGACGGTTTCATTGCTGATGTTATTAGCGGCTGCTGTTGGTTTAACGCCTGTTTGGGCTCTGTAACTTTGGGCATTGTAACCACGTATCTGATTTAAGAAGTGTGATCTGTTTTTTAGCGTGACCTTAGTAAGCGTTCTAAACTTAATTCTAGTCAGTGTGTTCGTAAGGAGTACGAGATGGATTTAAGCAACGTCAAAAGTCTGGATAGCATTATCTTGCTGGGAATAGTGAACGAGAAACTGCGCTTAGAGTGCGACAGTTTTGAAGAGCTCATTAGCATGTATGAGATGGATATAGAAAGTGTCGTGGGCAAGCTTGATATGTTGGGCTATCAATACGATCCATTGACGAACCAGTTTAAATCTTATCCAAGATAAACAGCGAACCGGCGTATCTTCTATCGTGAGTGAGCCAGTTATCGTCATCTTTGGTACTAATACCAATCGTAGT